>CAILMU010000018.1 GCA_903835325.1 uncultured Microcaldota archaeon
AAGAAGCGGAAGCCGAGGTTGAGCGACTCCTTCACGACGAAACGCAGATCATGGCACACTGGGCGGCCATTTCGCTCCGGTTGCGGGATCGATCTGCCCGGTTCGTTCGAGGTCTCAGGTTCATCGGACGAGAATTTTCTGGATACTTCCTTCATGACGGTAACGGTTACTACGGTATGGTTTTGCCTCGACCTTGCCTCTTCCCTGACCGGGCCTCGCTTGCCGATGCTCCATGCCGAGAAAGCTGTTGAGAGACATAGATTATTAACTTACATTCACGTTTGCAAATACCAAGAATTTTCCCGGAGAGCGGGCACTGGTTGCAGGGTGCTCTTCCTAAAATATTTAGGGAATTTGCGTGTATTTTCCACAATTATTTAGATCAAGCTTGTTTATTTCTTGGATTTCATTAATTTCCTACAAAATCGAAGATTCTCCTTATGTCCGGACACCTTGACCTCATAGACCTGAAGATCATCGAATCCCTTGGCGGCAACGGAAGGATACGTCTGAGCGAGCTGGCCGAGGTGGTCGGCCTGTCGATTCCTTCGGTCAGCGAGCGTCTCGACAAGCTTCAGAAGAACGGTATCATCAAAGGGTTCACGATGGAGGTCGATGAGCGTCAGCTCGGTTTCGACATCCAGGCTTTCGTGCGCGTCCGGGTCGATTCCTCGAAGCACTACAAGTCGTTCATGGAACATGTCATGAAAGAGGAGGAGATTATGGAGTGCTACTCCGTCACCGGAGAGGGGTCGCATATTCTCAAGGTCATGACGCACAACACCGCATCGCTCGAACGCTTCCTGTCGCGCATCCAGAGCTGGCCGGGAGTGCTGGGCACCAACACGAGTTTCGTGCTGTCGCAGTTGAAAAGGAACAACAGGATCAGCGCCGAGATTGTACGCAACAACCTGCAGGACAGGCAGGTGCTGATCACCTTCGATGAAAAGAAGTCGAGAAAATAGTACGCTATCATATTTGCGTTTATCAATCACGTTCAAATCAATGTAAAGGAGGAACTCTTGAGTAACGAGAGCAAAAAAACAGTGGCGTCCTACTACGGCGCATTGACCTTCGGTACCGAAGCCATGCGCGACAGGCTTCCCAAAGAGGTGTTCAAGGCGTTGCAGGAGACGATCAAGGCTGGCAAAAAACTTCCCGCCGACATCGCCGGCGTCGTCGCTCACGGCATGAAGGAGTGGGCGATGGAGCATGGCGCCACCCACTATACCCACTGGTTCCAGCCGATGACCGGCACCACCGCCGAGAAGCACGACGCATTCCTGTCCATCGAGAGAGATGGCAGCGTGATCGAGCGTTTCTCGGGCGAGCAGCTCATCCAGGGCGAGCCTGACGCTTCGAGCTTCCCGTCGGGCGGCATGCGTTCGACCTTCGAGGCTCGCGGCTACACCGCATGGGATATCTCCAGCCCGGCCTTCCTGATGAAGGGCGGCAAGGGCATGACCCTCTGCATTCCGACCGTTTTCATCTCCTACCACGGCGAAGCGCTCGACGAAAAGACTCCGCTTCTCCGCTCGATGGACGCCGTCAGCAAGGCCGCCATCCGCCTGCTCGACACGCTCGGCATCAAGGGCGTGCAGCGCGTCATCACCAACGCCGGCCCGGAACAGGAGTACTTCCTCGTCGACCGCCACCTGGCCGAGCTTCGGCCGGACCTGCTGCTCTC
>CAILMU010000019.1 GCA_903835325.1 uncultured Microcaldota archaeon
ATATCACCGAGCGCAAGAAACTGGAGGCGGAGACCCGCGCCGCCGCAGGATACGCACGGAGCCTGCTCGAGGCCAGCATCGACCCCCTCGTCACGATCAGCCCCGATGGCAAGGTCACGGATGTCAACGCCGCCACGGAAAGGGCCACGGGATTCTCCAGAAGCAACCTGATAGGAAGCGATTTCGCGGATTATTTCACCGAACCGAAGAGGGCCCGCTTCGGCTACAGCCGCGCCCTCCGAACCGGGAGCGTCACTGATTACCCTCTCACGCTGCGGCATAAATCAGGAAGGCTCATCGATGTCATCTACAATGCGAGCGTATACCGGAGCGAGAACGGAAAGGTCGCAGGTGTTTTCGCGGCGGCACGCGATATCACGGCCCGCAGGATTGCGGAAAACGCCTTGCGCGCATCTGAGCGGCGCCTGAGCGACCTGATTGAATTCCTCCCGGATTCGACGTTCGCAATAAACACCTCCCGCAGGATAGTTGTCTGGAACAAGGCCATTGAAAAACTCACGGGCGTCAGAGCCAAAGACATGATAGGCAAGAGGAGCAGCGCCATAGCAGAGCTCTTTTACGGAAGTGCCCGGCCGGGGGTGGGGGACCTTATCCTTTCGCCGAACCCGAGAATCGAATCCGGTTATCTGTCATTCAACCGAAATGGGAAGCAGGTGCAGGCGCTCGCATTCATTCCCCACCTTGGCAAAGAAGGCATGTATCTGTCCATCCATGCCCGCCCCCTCTATGATTCGCAAGGCAATATCATCGAGGTGGTGGAAAGCATAAGGGATGTCACCGACCAGGTACGCTCGTCCGAGGCTCTGCGGAAGGAGAAGGAGAAGGTCGAAGAGCTCTCGAGCCTGAAAGAGAGGTTCATGGCCGACATAACCCACGAGCTGAAGACGCCCCTCAGCGTCATCATGCTCAACCTGGATATGGTGCGCCGCATGAACAAGTCCCGGAACAAGAAAAACTATGCCCAGTGCTATGATGTGATGCTGAGGAATTCGAATCGGATTGCGCGGTCGCTGGACAGCATCATGGAGCTCTCGAACATGGAATCGGTAGAGGTATCGAGGGCAAGGATGAGGATAAAGCGCCTTGTCCGCGACTCGGTCTATGAATTCATGCCTATCACGGAAGCCAAGGGGATAGCACTGACGTATTCCGGGCCGGAACTGGATGTATTGAGCGATCCCAAGCTGGTGCGGATAGCCCTGGACCATCTGCTCAGCAACGCGGTCAAATTCACCGACAAGGGTTCGATCGATGTGTCATGGAAGGTCTCGGGCAACGATACCGTGATATCCGTCAAGGATACCGGCAGAGGGATAAGCAAGGAGAATCAGCGCAAGGTGTTCGAGAAATTCTTCAAGGAGGACCCCAACGCTCCGGGATCCGGGATCGGCCTGAACCTGGTATCGTCCCTCATGAAGAAGATAGGCGTGAAGCTGGATTTCGAATCCGTCAAAGGCAGAGGAAGCGTCTTCCGTATCATAATCCCGAACAGGAGTGGAAGCACATGAAGAAAATCTTGATAATCGAGGATGAAGTGGATGTCGCGAGCACACTGAAGATGTATCTCGAGGAGGCCGGCTACCAGGCGGAATTCACGCTGGATGCCATGAAAGGGGTTTCCATGGCCAAGGATTTCGATCTCGTCCTCCTGGACCTGATAATGCCGGTTGTGTCGGGCCGGGCGGTTCTGAAGGAGATGAAGGCGAAGAAGATAAAGACCCCGGTCATCGTGCTCAGCGCCGTCGGGCTTCCGATGACCGTCGGGCAGGAGCTGACCAGCATGTACCC
>CAILMU010000020.1 GCA_903835325.1 uncultured Microcaldota archaeon
GGCCCGCAAAAAAGAATAACAGCAACGATTCAGAAAAGGCAGTTCTGACAATGGACACCATGACCGCCGGGCCCGGCAATCTGGGACAATCCATAGATGATACGGTCGGAAAAGTACTCATACTTTCACGCCTGCAGGACCTGCTCGCCTGGGGCCGCAAGAATTCCCTCTGGCCCTTCAATTTCGGACTTTCGTGCTGTTTCGTAGAGATGGCGACTAGTCTGACAAGCAAGTACGATATCGCCCGCTTCGGCGCGGAGGTGATACGTGGTACGCCCCGCGAAGCAGATGTGATGATCATAGCTGGCACCGTTTTCATCAAGATTGCCCCGGTAATCAAACGCCTCTACCACCAGATGATGGAGCCGCGCTGGGTGATATCAATGGGGTCCTGTGCTAATTCAGGCGGGATGTACGATATCTACAGCGTAGTCCAGGGTGTGGACAAGTTCCTCCCGGTGGATGTTTACGTGCCGGGATGCCCTCCCAGGCCCGAAGCATTCATAGAGGGGCTACTCCTTTTGCAGAAGGCAGTCGGCTCAGAAAGGAGACCACTCAGCTGGGTAGCCGGTCCGCAGGGCATCCAGAAGGCGCCCGCTCCCTCGATGCGTGATCTGCTGCGGAACGAGCGAATGAAAGCCGTCGACCTGAGATCTCCGGATGAAGTATGAGGCATCATGACTGAAACAGCAGCAGTGATTGGTGAACTCCAAAGCGCCTTCGGCAGCGACAGCGTCATCCCCCAAGAAACGCGGGATGATATCCCGACTGCCTGGATATCACAGGACAAGGCGAAGGATATTCTCCGTCATCTGAAGACAGGAATCGAACACCCATATGAAATGCTGTACGATCTTACGGCTGTAGACGAGCGGGCTCGCGTCCGCCTGCCCGACCCCCAAATGTCACTTCCGAAGAATGATTTCACCGTCGTGTATCACCTCCTGTCTTTAGGGAGGAACGAGGACGTCAGGATCAAGGTCCCGCTCAAGGGCGATTCCCCTTCAATCAAGAGCATCGTCGACATCTGGCCTGCTGCAAACTGGTATGAGCGCGAGGCGTGGGACATGTTCGGGATCACTTTCGAAGGCCACCCAATCCTCAGGCGTATCCTGATGCCAGACTATTGGCAAGGTCATCCTCTTCGCAAAGACCATGCCGCACGCGCTACTGACATGGAACCCTTCAGCCTTCCCGATGATATGGAGACTCTTCGTCAGAAAGAACTTCAGTTCCGTCCCGAGGAGTGGGGCCTTAAAAGAAATCTCCGAGACACGGATGTGATGTTCCTGAATCTTGGTCCGCAGCATCCCGGCACACACGGACTTCTACGGGTGATCCTGGAACTGGACGGGGAAGAGATCATAGACTCAACGCTTGATATCGGTTACCACCATCGGGGCGCAGAGAAGATGGGCGAAAGGCAGTCGTGGCATACATATATCCCTTATACGGACCGGATAGATTACCTGGGCGGCGTTATGAATAATCTCGCCTATGTCCTTTCGGTCGAGAAGCTCGCGGGGATCGAAGTACCCGACAGGGCGAAGGTCATACGTGTCATGCTTTCGGAGCTTTTCCGCATTGCAAGCCATCTTGTTTGGTACGGGACGTTCGCCCAGGATGTCGGCGCGCTA
>CAILMU010000021.1 GCA_903835325.1 uncultured Microcaldota archaeon
TCGTCATCGCCATTCCCGTTCTCCGATATCATATACGTCTTGCCTGTGCCGACGCTTCCGCCCGCTGCATCCCCTGTCGAGACGGTTTCAGGCCAGCCGAGGTCGGCTGCGGCCTTCTGCATCATCGCATCCATCTTCTGCTCTTCGGTAGTTTGGGCGAAGGCGAGCGTGGATGAAAAAAGCAGGGCAAGGACGATCAGGGCCGGAAAAACGAGCTTCGGATACATAGACATCAGCGGACTATAGAAAAGGGAAAAATAAAAAGGGGGGCATCTAGCAGTGAGCGTTCGGACGCAAAAGCTGGCGCTGGATTATTTCTTCGCCACCTTCTCCTCTTTCAGAACCATCTTCGCTATCATGAAGACTGCGAAAGCGATGATGACGAAATTGATGAGCGATGCCAGGAAAGCGCCCAAGAGGAGCTTGAACGGGCCCAGCGTGACGGCGCTCGTCTGCCAGTCGCCTGCAGGCATCAATGGCGCAATGAGCGGCATGATGATGTTGTTGACAAGCGACTTCACCAAATCGGTGGCTGCCGCGCCTATGATGAACGCCACAGCGAGCCCGATCACCTTGTATTCGTTCAGAAAATCTTTGAATTCCGAAATCAAACCCATACGGTTCTACCTCCGAAAAATTTTTTCATACGTAATCAGATATATACGCTAAGACCGCTCTTCAGGAAAACATCGGCCTTCTTGAGAATCTCTTTCGCGTTATCGAAAGTCAGCTGCGCGCGAGCCTTTTCATAAGGGAGCCATTTGTATCCGACATGCTCGTTTGACAGCGCGACGTCCTTCTCCCTCTGCGCGCTCGAAGCGAGGAAGAAATACACCTCTTTGCGCATCGTCTGCCCTTGACGCTTGTAGGAATATTCGATGCGCTCGCGGAATCCGGTGACGAAATCCAAATCGCTCAAACCCGTCTCCTCGAGCGTCTCGCGTATCGCGGTCTCGTGCTCCGACTCATCCTTCTCCACGTGCCCTTTGGGGAAATCCCAATGCCCCTCTTCGTAATGCAGGAGAAGGTATCTCCTTGCGCCTTTTGCCCTGCCTTTCTTGAATATGATTATTCCGCAGGATTTCTCGTTCGGCATATACCAGATGGAGGCATAGCAGGTTTAAAAATCATGTCGGACATTAAGATATCATAAATCACGCTAATTAGGTGTAGAAATATGGGAAAATTTCCTGAAGCCGACCTGGTGCTCGCTGGCATAACAGTATGCCGCAAATGCAAGACCAGGAACAAGAAGAATACCGAGAAATGCAGGAACTGCGGGTCGCCTTACATGAGGCCGAAGCGCAGAGAGATAAGGGCCAAGAAGTAGAGCCTGCGTATTCGAGCAGCCCTAGCCCAATGCATTGTTTTTCTTACCAGACGCCAGTGCGAACCAGGACCCGCGCTTTCACTGTTACATATCTTTTTAAACGCCGGGAATGAAATTCTATTCGGCTATCTGCCAAGGATAACGGGGTGAATGATATGGAACTCGACAACGCATACGAATCATCTATTTCCAATCACCGATGCTTATCCTGGCGCTGGCAAAACTGATTCTTCAAAAAACAATAAAACCGATTCGGGGGCCCGGGCGGCATTATAATAATACCCGCAAACTATCGCCCCATCATTGATCCCATATTTTGGATTATTGACTCGGGATTCAGCTATCAACTCGATAAAAGGTGAAGATATGGATTACGACAAATCAATCAAGATAATACTGGATGAGAACGAGATGCCTAAAAGCTTCTACAATATTTTGCCGGACTTGCCGGCGCGGCTGGATCCGCCGCTTGACCCGCGGACCAACGAGCCGGTGAAGGGGGCTGACCTTGAAGCGATATTCGCAAAGGAGCTTGTCCGGCAGGAGATGTCAGGGGAAAGCGTGATTGCGATACCTGGGGAGGTCAGGGAGGCGCTTCTTAGGATGGGCCGGCCGTCCCCGTTGATGCGCGCCCGAAGGCTTGAGGAGAAGCTGAAGACCCCTGCGAGGATTTATTTCAAGCACGAGGGGCTGAACCCGTGCGGTTCGCACAAGCCGAACACGGCTATCGCCCAGGCGTTTTACAACATGAAGGAAGGGACCGAAGCGCTCGCCACAGAGACCGGGGCCGGGCAGTGGGGCACGGCGCTATCCTACGCGTGCATGCTCTTCGACATGAAATGCGAGGTGTTCATGGTCAAAAGCAGCTATGAACAGAAGCCGTACCGCAAGATGATGATGCACGCATATGGCGCGACGGTCCATGCTTCGCCGAGCAGCATCACGGAATACGGCCGGAAGGTGCTCGCCGCCTCGCCCGGACATCCAGGGACGCTCGGCGTCGCGATAAGCGAGGCCATCGAGATGGTGGTATCGGACAATTCAGGCAAGACGAAGTATTCGCTGGGAAGCGTGCTCAACCACGTCATGCTCCACCAGACCGTAATAGGCCAGGAGGTGAGGACGCAGCTCGCTAAAGCCGATGAAAAGGCGGATTATGTGATAGGATGCGTAGGCGGGGGGAGCAATTTCGCGGGGATATCCTTCCCTTTGATACATGACAGATTGAGGGGCAAGAACGATACCCGGTTCATCGCGGTCGAGCCTGACTCGTGCCCGAGCCTGACAAAGGGAGAATACAGATACGACCATGGAGATACTGCCGGGATGACGCCGCTACTGAAGATGCACACGATGGGCAAGGATTTCATACCTTCTCCGATCCATGCCGGAGGTCTGCGGTACCACGGGATGGCGCCCACGGTCTCGCTTCTTGCTAGCAGGGGGATCGTCGAACCGAGGGCATATAACCAGAATGAGGTCTTCGAAGCCGGGATAATGTTCGCAAGGAGCGAGGGGATAATTCCCGCTCCCGAATCGTCGCATGCGATAAAGGCGGCTATCGATATCGCCCTTGATTGCAAAAAGAGCGGGGAGCAGAAGACGATTGTGTTCAACCTGAGCGGGCACGGATTGCTGGATCTTGCGGGATTCGAGCAGTATCTCGAGGGAAAGATGAGATGAACCGGGATGTTCAGGATTGGGATGACAAGCAGGCGGGAACCGGGCCTTGGGAGAGGCCTTTTTTCATTTCTTCTTCATTCCCCGTAGCATCTTCACCATGTTCACCATGTCATCCAGGCTGAAGTTCCCTAGCTTCTTTACTATCCCTTTCAGGAAGGATGAGTCGCGTATGAGCATATTGATGACAATCTGCCTCTCCAGCATCTTCTTGCGCAAAACCGCCAGATAGCGGGCCCTCGATAGCGGGGGGAGCCTGTCGATGGCATTGCCCACATTCCCTCCTTTGCGCAGCTCCGCGACGACTCCATCAAGCGCGATTATGGCCGATGCGAGCTCTTTTTCGGTCTTCTCTTTCCGGAGCACTGCTTCGCCGATCGCGTTCGATATCTCCTTCTCTCGCGCAGCATCGATTACAGCTTTCTCTATAGCTACGACCGGAGCCACCCCTTCACCAGGCCCGCCCTTGGGCGGAGTCCCGTATTCGCGCTCGCCCAGTATCTCCTCGAGCTTCCAGGGAAGCA
>CAILMU010000022.1 GCA_903835325.1 uncultured Microcaldota archaeon
GTCCAGGTCGGTCGCGAAGATCTGGAGCTTGAATGCGCCAGACTGCCTGAGGGTCGCGATGACCTCCCTGAAGATGATCGCGAGCGAATAGGGCTCCTCTCCGGTGGAGCATCCCGCAACCCAGGCCCGAAGCACCCCGCCGGAGGGTCGGCTTGCGAGAATCGACGGAATGGCCTTGTTCTTCAGAACCTCCCATGCCGCGGGATCGCGAAAGAAGCTCGTCACGCCAATCAGCAGCTCCTTGAACAACAGCTCGATCTCATGCGGATTTTCCTGAAGGAAGCGCACATAGTCGGTGATCTTATCGATCTGGTGTATTCCCATGCGCCGCTCGATACGCCGGTATACCGTATTTTTCTTATAGAGCGAGAAATCGTGACCGGTTTGTGAACGCAAGAGAATGACCACCTTTTCAAGGGAGCTTTGCGAGTGGTTTTCAAGCGCTGCGGCAGACCTTTTGATGATTGGTATATGCTTCAGATAGGCGATGATCTTCGCCGGAAGCTCCTCGACCGGCGCGACGACATCGGCCAACCCTTCATCGATCGCGCTTCGGGGCATCCCGTCGAACTTCGACGAGGCCGGATCCTGCACGAAAACGCTCCCGCCCTTCTCCTTGATGGCGCGAAGACCAAGCGTACCGTCGGAACCCATGCCCGACAGGATCACGCCGATAGCGTGCTGTTGCAGGTCGTCAGCCATCGAGCGGAAAAAAAAGTCGATGGGCAATCGCAGTCCCCTCGGCTTGACCATATCGAGCAGATGCAGAACGCCATGCAGTATCGTCATATCCTGGTTCGGCGGAATGACATAGACGTGATCGGTCTCGATGGTCATCCGATCGGTGACCTGGGCGACTGGCATCGAGGTGACTCGCTGAAGCAGTTCAACCAGTATCCCCTTATGGTTCGGATCGAGATGCTGCACAATCACAAAAGCCATGCCGCAGGATGCGGGAACATTTTTCAGGAACAGTTCCAGCGCCTCCAGCCCACCGGCTGAAGAGCCGATCCCGATGACCGGAAAAGCGATCAATGGCTGTTGCTGATGAGCATTGCCCTCCGGCTCGTTTTTCGAATGCCGGACACTTGCCTTTTTTTTCATGCCTAACTTGAGCGATTTGGGATAAAAAAAGCCCTCAGCCGAGGGGATAAAGTGTTATATTGAAACGAGTAAAGACCAAGTCACCATTGCAAAAAACACAACCCGACAGGAGAAGTGCTTTTATGCGAAAAGATAAGAGGAATGGTCGTTCGTACAAAGGAACAGAAAAAAGAACAGCAAATCAGCGCTATTGAACCGACCAATGACCAATTGACTGACAGAGCTGAGAACTTTGGGGACGTTCCTGAAAACGTTAAGTCATGGAATTGATGAATCAATATTCAACGCACCGTCTTAATGCCGCATCCCATCCAAAGTATTGCATAATAATCTATTTCGAAATGCTTTATCATAAGCGATCCGTAAGCTGTTTCATCGAACAGGCGGGTCAGAAACGGAGCCCTGCCCATCGGCTCGATCCTGGCCATCGAAGCGATTAAATACCTGCTCGGTATTGGTAAGCTGTTGACCGACGCGCTCTTGACATTTGATGCGCTGTCGATGAATTTCCGTAAAGTCGCGGTGCGCCGCGATCCTGGGTGTGCGCTGTGCGGGTGATTCGTTGACGCGAGAGGATTTTCTTGAAAATCAGGCGTACTCTTCGTACATAGAGCTTTAAGCCTCCCCTACAGGCTTATGCACTTCTCAAAGAACAGCATTCCCTGCACCCCATGACTGACCTGTCTACGATATATCCGCGCCTTCTGGCCGAGATAAAGGAGCGCGTTCGAGCCGCGCAGTACGAAGCTCTCAAGTCCGTCAACAAAGAGCTTGTCGGGCTGTATTGGGATATCGGACGGATGATCGTGGAGCGGCAAGCTGATGCCGAGCATGGATCGTCCATTGCCGAACAACTGTCCCGTGATCTCAGGCAGGCGTTTCCAGGAATCAGTGGCTTTTCGCGCAGGAATATCTTTTATATGCGGGAGTTTTACCTGCTCTACCGTGGCGATGAACGAGTGCAACCACTGGTTGCACAAATCGGCTGGTCGCACAATCTTGTCATCCTGCAACGTTGCAAGGATGCGCTCGAACGGGAGTTTTACCTGCGCA
>CAILMU010000023.1 GCA_903835325.1 uncultured Microcaldota archaeon
GGTTCATGGGCGACGGAGTGAACGACGCCCCATCGCTGAAAGCCGCGGATGTCGGGATATCTGTGGCGAACGCCGCCGACATCGCCAAAGAAGCGGCGGACGTGGTCCTCCTCCGCAAGAGCCTCGGGGTGGTCGCGAACGGCATATCTGAAGGGAGGAAGACGTTCGCTAACATCATCAAGTATATCCACAACACAATCAGCGCGAACTTCGGCAACATGTTCACGCTTTCGCTCGCATCCTTGTTCCTTCCCTTCATACCCTTGCTTCCGTCCCAGATACTCCTGAACAACCTGATAAGCGATGTCCCGATGCTGACTGTATCCACCGACAGCGTGGATCACGAGGACATGAAGAAGCCGAAACGCTGGGACATCTCGGAGATAACCAGGTTCATGGTCTTCTTCGGGCTCATCAGCTCGGTCTTCGACCTCGTCACCATCGCGTTCATCTTCATGACGATGGGCTCCAACCAGGGATATTTCCGGACCATATGGTTCATCGAATCGGCCTTGACAGAGATATTCGTCGTGTTCGCGATCCGGACATTCAAGCCTTTCTGGAAGTCCGCCCCGAGCACCCTCCTTCTAGTGGTTTCAGCAGTGGCAAGCGCGTTCACCATAGGCATCATCTACACCCCCCTTGCCGCCTATTTCGAGTTCCAGCCCATCAGCCTGCAGGCTCTGGCGATGGTCTTGGGCATCGTCCTCACATATGTCGGAGTCGTGGAAATCGCCAAGCATTTCTTTTTCAAGAGATACCTTAAGAGCGACAACCACAACCATGACGGCAGCCATGGCGAGAATCACGGCACGAACCATGGCAGCAATCATGACAACGGAAAGAATAGCGTTTAGAAGAACAGAAGCGCCGGAAAGCCCTGATGAACCAGTACGGCCGAACACATCAGATCCTTTTTTTTATTCCGACCAGTTCGCTGGCTTAAACCAACCAATTCGCAGGTTCAATCGGACCAGTTCGCTGGCTCAATCAGACCAATTGGCAGGCGGCGGCTCTATCCTGTAGCCGATAGCTGAAACGCCGGCGGAACCCCTGCGGGTCTTCAGGTAATACCCGCATGCAATTCCGAACAAGAGCCCGCCCAGGTGCGCGGCGCTCGCGATTCCGCTAGAAATGTCGAAGGTCCCGAGGAACTCGATTATTATCCAGACTATGACCGCATACCTGATTTTCATAGGTATGAAATAGAAGAAGATTCGCAGATCCGGGAGGAGGATAGCGACCGTCCCGAGTATCCCGTAAATCGCACCGCTCGCGCCGAGGGCCGGTATAGGGGGGATTATGCCCAGCAGATAGGTCGCGTAGTACAAGAGGCCCCCGAAGATGCCGGCACCGAAATATATGAAGAGGAACTGCCTGCTGCTGACCTGGCGGTCGAGGATGGTCCCGAACATGAAGAGCGCGAGGCCGTTGAAGAGGATATGCGTCGGGTCGGCATGCAGGAACATGCAGGTTACAAAACGCCATGGCTGCGCTATCGCGAGCGACGGATCGAAAACGTAGCTCTCTGTGAATCCAGGCACTGCCAGCTGGATGATGAAGACAAGGGCGATAGCTGCAAGAAGATAAAGCGAGACTCTTCCCATAGATGCTGGATTAGCCGTGCAAGCAATTTAAACGAATCGGGAGACTGATGCGCGATTTATAACCGTGAAACCACCGCTATCGTCAGGTCGTCCTCTTTCGGGACCAAAATCTCGTTTTCCCGCTCGGCCCTGCCTTTATCTATCCGCATCCTGAGCATGGCTTCGAGTTTCTTGACGATTTTTTCCGGTTCCGTTTCGCCGTCTATCAATGATTTCAAATCATCGATACCGCTCGCATCGACAACGATACCCTCTTTCGTCTTGATATGAAGATTATCCGGAAGCGCATCGGAAGCGAGGATGAAGAAATCGCCTTTGCCCATCTTCCCGGAGCAGATAGATACGTCAGGGCTTTCTGATTGGGTGCCTGATAACTGCGCTTCGTTATTGGGATTCCCTTTGCCTAGGACAGATGTGACCAGGTTGCGGTAAGTGAAGAAACGCATCACAGAGTCGCCGTTGCGTACGACTCGGGAGATCGGAAGCTCGAGCGCTACATCCCCATTTTTGTCGCGCGTGTATGCCACCGAATCCCCGATGTTCGCGATTACGAATTCTCCGCTGGTCCGTTCGACAAAAAAGACAAGCGCGGTCGTATACCCCTTTTTAATTTCGCAATCCGCTTTCGCAAGGGCTTCGAGCAAATCCTTTTCGCCCGCCTTGTTTTTTGTTTTCAAGGACTTCAGCACGCTCCTAGCCGCATCGCTTGAGGCTATGGATGCGCCCGGCTCCCCGCTGACTCCGTCGAAAACCCCGATGATTAATTTCTCCTTGTCGCAATAAGAGAATGCGGAATCTCCGCATTCCTCATGACCCCGTTTCACGAGCATGGAGACAGAGAAGGGAGTAAATTCGAAAGAGAATGATTTGGAATCGGTTATCTTTGACCCGTCTAAAACGCGTTCGATTGAATGAGGATTTTCAGCCTCCCGTTTTCCCTTTTCTTTCATTTCGACCCCTTCAGGCATTCGAGCACTGTCTCGAACGGCGCGTCAGTCTTGACGGATATCGGCGAGAAATGCGTTCTCTTCGCGGTGTATCCTGCTCCTTGCAAAGCAAAAAGGAAATCGACCATCTTCGGGACAGGCTGGATGCTGTTCAATTTGCACAACTCGTGCATATTATAGTAGTGTGGAGGGAGTCCGATTTCGCCATCAAGCAATGAAAGGAAGTGCGAGATTTTTTCAGAATCCGCGTAATCGCGCGCCTTGTTGAGCGCGGTCATTTTCCGGATCGTCTCCTTGTCCTGCAGTTCGCCCAGGTAAAGGGGGCCGGCGTAATCGAGCCCGTTTTTCAGGTGAGGTGATAGCGGCGCGTTGCAGAACTGGCAGGATTCCGGAGGGAATCTGGATGCGGTCCTCCATCCGCATATATTGCAGAATGAGAGGTGCCCTTGTTTTTTCTGAGATTCGTATGCGAGTTCTGCGCTGCGGACCAGTTTGACGATTGTTTTCAGGTAGTGCTGGTCCGAGAATGATACGAGCGATTGGGTGCCTAGATTGAATTCTGCTGCGACATCAACGATGCGCCGGAGCATTATGCGGAGGCCGATCTCATGCGTGAATGTGCAGTTCAGGGGTTTCGCCTGATAGTTCTTCATGCAGGCCGCGGTCTTACCTCCGCAAAGGACAGCGACGTCTGTTGCAGTGACTGATAGGTAAGCGGTTTTCTTCGGGTTGAAAAAGCGCACCGAGTCCGCGAGATACGGGCTTGGCGTACCGAAGGGGTCGATCTCCAGGAAATCCGCCACGTTCTCGAACGCCACTTTCGAGATGTTCGCGCGGATAGCCGCGAACTTCTTGATTTTATTCGCTTTCGCATTCTTTTTCGCGACCTTGATTGCTTCGGGTTCTATATCAAGGGAAGTGAGTTTCTTGACGTTCTTGTTCTCCTTGGCATACCTGATGCCCCTGATACCTGAAGCGCTAAAAGCGTCCACCAGCTCCAGATCCTGCTCTATCGTGCCGACAGCCAAGGATGACATGCTCCTGCAGAATCGCATGGCCGGGTTGTAGAAGACATCCTTGGTGGTGGCGAATCTGATGCCTTCCTCTTCAAGAGATATGGTTTTTCCAATAGCCATTCATCCACCATCGGTTTTGCTGTCCATGAATTCCCGCATGGCGACCGTCGCATAGGATCCTGCCGGAAGCGAGAAGCGGAATGTATTGGTATCAGGGTCGAAGTTAAAATCCTTGAGGGGCGCCATAAGCGTCCGGTAGGTGCCTTTGGATGCGATTTCAGGGATTGCTTTGAGCTTGAACGACGACTTCTCGATTCCAAGGCGCGTAAGCATCTCCTTCTCGCGCTCGTTCACCGGAGTCTCGGAGCCGATGATTTTTCCCACTATCCAGCCCGAGTCGCTCGCTTTCGAGATATCAGGGAAACCAAACGACTCGGAACAATAATACTCTCCGCGCTCCAGTTCGAGTGGTCTGGTTTGGTCAGCCTCGGCGATACGCTCGGACAGCAGGAGATTGAAGAC
>CAILMU010000024.1 GCA_903835325.1 uncultured Microcaldota archaeon
CGATGCCCAGCAGTCCTTGACCGCCTTCACGACATCGTCAGGCCCGAACACGTTGAGGTATGTGGATTGCTGGCCGGCAAAGCTCGCGGTCGGGAGATCCTCGGCCGTCGCGCTGCTCCTCACCGCGACGTAGACGGACCGTCCTGCCATCTCATTCAGTTTCTTGTATGAAGAGATGATCTCGTCCTGCACATCCTTCGGCATCTTCCCTTCCACGATGAGCTCCTTCACCTTCTCGGCTGCTGCCATCAGTTTCGTCTGATCGTTGACATCGAGGGGATCCAGTATCGCGGATATCTTCTCCCTCAGCTTGTTGGCTTCCAGGTGTTTGTAATACGAACCGCTCGTTATCACGAAACCGTTCGGGATAGGGAAACCATTCTGGTACATCTCGCCCAGATTCGCGCCCTTCCCACCTGCCTCGGCCAGATTCTTCTTGCTCAATTCGCTGAACCACATGACATTCTTCATAAGACGCACCTTGCCTACCCCCTGAATCGCATATATCGTTTATAAAACTTGTCCGAGCTACTTCTTTCGATGGCCAGCAAGAGCGGAGATTGCATCTGCGGAGGGATATTCGCCTTCGTTGTAGGCGTCGGCATGATATACTATGGCGCGAAGCGCTACCTGCTTTACCAGGAGATAAAGAACACGCCAACCTCCAAAGTCGAATCCGCAGCTGTCGGCCTCGTGGAGCTCTTCGGCAAGGCGAAGTGCCAGACCGATATGTCGAGCCCTGTCTCCGGCGTGAAGAGCATCTATTACAAGGTCGTCGGCGAATATTACAAATCCGGCAAACACGGGGGCTGGAGGACGATATATACCCATGCCTCCTCATCGCAGTTCTATCTTGAGGATGAGACTGGAAAGATGCTGATAGATCCGAAATTCGCAGAAGTCGACATCCCTTCGGATTACAAAATCGAGGGCCACCTGACAGACAAAGGTTTTCTTGGTTTATCACAGACCAAGCTCGATGACAAAGCCATTGCGTTCATCAACAAGAATCCGGATGTGAAAGCCATATTCGACGGACACTCCTCATCGGATTTGCGGATAACAGAATATTTCATCGCTGAGGGCGACCCTCTGTATGTTCTTGGGAAAGCCGAACCGAAGGAAGGCGCGACGAGCGATATCGGGTATGAGAACCTCATCATCAAGAACGGGACGAACGGCATCAAACTATATATCAGCGACAGCGGGGAGAAGAAGGTCATCGATAACATGAAGAGCAATATCCTCTTCAGCCTTGTCGGCGGGCTGGTGCTCGCGGTGGTCGGGCTTCTTGTCACGCTGCTAATGCTTGGTTCTCCGGCATGATGTCATGGGCCTCAGAGCGATTCCCCTGCGATAAGTTTATTTATGTAACTGGTGTTTGAATTATGTTCTGTGAATCAAACGCGCCACGGTCAGCGCGGATAAACAGGGTTGATATGAATGGTTTTTGAGATACTCAGTCTCGGTGTATGCGTCGGTTTTGTCGTATTGGTCGTAATCCTGCTCGCGCTGTTCTACATCGTATCGCTCTTCAACGGGCTGATATCGCTGAGGAACAATATCGACAAGGCGCTCGCGAATATCGACGTCCTGCTGAAGCAGAGGACCGACCTGATACCTAACCTGGTCGAGACTGTAAAAGGCTACATGAAGTACGAACGCGCGACATTGGAGAATATCACGCGATTGCGCACATCCATGATTAATGCGAACACGCTCGGCGAGAAGGCGACTGCGAGTCAGGCGATCAGCGCCGGGCTGAAATCGATTTTCGCTGTGGCTGAGAACTACCCTGACCTGAAAGCAAGCGCGAATTTCCTCGACCTGCAGAAGCAGTTATCTGCGGTCGAGAACCAGATAGCCGACAGGAGGGAATTCTACAATGACTCGGTGCTGCTTTACAACACTAAGATAAAGATGATTCCTGACATGGTTTTCGCCTCATTGATGGGATTCAAGGAAAAGGAATACTTCAAGGTTGATGAGGCTGACAAGCACCTTGTTGACACCAAGATTGACGTTTAAGAAATC
>CAILMU010000025.1 GCA_903835325.1 uncultured Microcaldota archaeon
CCGCCAGCATGAAAAGCAAGCCGGCAGAATCCTCGCTTTTATGGAATATCTTCGCCAGCTCCATGCCGGCGATAATCCGTTCATCGTAGGGATAGCGCTCATCTATGGAGATGCGCCTTAGTTTCGTCTCGGGCCCGATGGTATCTTCCGGCCCCACCCGCGCCGAAGATGCCCTTAACTCGGTTTTTATCCGTTCGATGATGCCCATCGTGGCGCATTTGCGGAGTTCGGTGAGCAGATCGTTCATCGTGGCGACATCGTGGAGCGGTTCATCGCTCTTGAGCCTTGCACATGCTTTGAAAGCCGATTCCAGAATCGCGCTCTTGGTCGCTTCCTGCATCTCATGCGATGATTGCGGGTCCTTGCTCAATTTAATCAGGAACTTGTAATCGCCGGCATCAACGCAAAAAGAGACCAGGGCCTGGACTGATTCCCCCCGTTTCGATTCTTCCGCAGGGTAATGCGCCTCCATGAGAAGCCTGCGCCTGGCTTTCTGGTACTCGGGCTGCCCGGTCGAATCATCCATTATTATCTATTTATTGCAAACCTTTTTAAAGTTATTAAAAATAATCCGGAGTGGGAAGGATACTTACCAGGCGCCCGTGCGCCCCTCCAGCGCCATCCTACGGCGTTCCACAGACGGCAAAAAACCGACGCCGTCAGCAAGCCCTTTTTAAACATTTCCACCCTATCCTTATCCATGGGTTCAGAGCTAAAGGTGGGGGACATCATGACCAAGAAGGTCGTTGTCGTCCCTCTAGGAGAGACCATTGCAGAAGTGGCCAGGCTCATGAAGAAGTTCAGCATCGGCTCGATCATAGTGGTGGAAAGCGCCGCTAGCAAGCACGCCAAAGGCATAATCACTGAGAGAGATATAGTTCACAAGATTCTGGCCAAGAACAGGGACCCCTACAACATGAAGGTCGAAGAGATCATGTCGAAGCCTCTCCGGGTCGTAAGGCCCGACACATCTATAGAGGATGCGGCGAAAGCCATGAGAGAGAACAAGGTCAAGAGGCTCCCTGTAGTGAATGAACAAAACGAGCTCATCGGTGTTCTTAGCGAAGGGGATATCATGAAGATATTCCCGGTCGTCGTGGACCTCATAGAAGAGAGATCCGCGATGGGTTAATTACACCTTGCCTGCATCATTATGATGCTGTGCACGGATGGCCACCCGAGCTTCAAGCCATGAAGGGATGTCATCCCCGAAAGGGGCTGGCGGCTCCCGCAAGGGAGCGGTCAACAGTGCACAGCTCAAGTCTCTCATTCTGGGCCCATGGGGGCAGTCAGTAGTGGAAATCAAGGAAAAGATCAAGCGGATGGACGCGATAATAGCGAGGCTCAAGGACAGCATCGTCTTCGTCGAAGGTAAACGGGACAAGGCTGCCCTCATGAACCTCGGATGCCGGGATGTCTTCACGATATCCGGCAACCTGCGCCAAAGCTGCGACCGGGTCGCTTCTTCGTTCATGAAGGACGAAGGGACAGGACCCAACGCAATGGCACCGCGGGTCGTCATCCTCACGGATTTCGACCGGCGGGGCGGACAGCTCGCCAAGATGGCGAGGGACGAGCTCGAGGCGCACTCCATACGCGCGGATCTTGAAATGAGGAAGAAGATAGGGAGTCTGATGAGGGTGAAATTCTTCGAGGACTTCAAGAGGTTATATGACAAAATGATTGAAGAGGGTGAATTGAATGGCTAAGACATACATAGACACAGTGAAATACTTGATTTATACGAATGTGGAAATCTCCGGCCTCGTCGAGAAGCCGGATGTGGTGGGCGCCATCTTCGGCCAGACCGAAGGCCTGCTCGGAGACGAGCTGGACCTGCGCGACCTGCAGAAGAACGGCAGGATCGGGAGGATCGAAGTGGACCTCAACCCATCCGATGGCAAGACAATCGGGGTCATCAAGATCCCGAGCAGCCTCGACATGGTCGAGACCTGCATAATCGCGGCTGCCCTCGAGACGGTTGACCGCATAGGCCCCTGCGAGGCGCGTTTGCGCATCACGAAGGTGGAGGACACAAGGAACCTGAAGCGCAAGGTGCTTGTTGACCGCGCCAAAGGGCTCCTCAAGACGCTCCTCAAGACAGAGATACCTGAGAGCAAGGAGATATCCGAGATGGTGAGGGACGAGGTCAAGACCGCCGAGATAGTCGAATACGGCATGGACAGGCTTCCGGCAGGGCCGAGCGTGGATAGGAGCAACGAGTGCATCTTCGTCGAAGGCAGGGCTGATGTCGTGAACCTGCTCAAGAACGACATAACGAATGTCGTCGCCATAGGGGGCGCCAAGGTGACACGGACCATAATCGAGCTATCGAAAAGGAAGGAGGTCACCATTTTCCTGGACGGCGACCGCGGTGGGGATATCATCCTCAACGAGCTCGCGCAGAGCGGAGTCGATATAGATTTCGTCTGCAGGGCCCCGACCGGCCTCGAAGTCGAGGAGCTCACCCGCAAGGAGATAATCAAGTACCTGCGGAACAAGGTCCCCTTCGAGCAGAGCGGCAAAGGGCGCACCCAGGGCGCTACCGAGCGCAGGAGGCAGGAAGTGCCGAGGTTCAGGCAGGAATACCCTGAAGAGCCCCAGGAACCGGTGCATGTAGAGCCTCAGAACGTCTTCGAACCGAGGGCGCGCGAAGAGCCGCAGCCGAGGATGGCCCGGGAAGAGCCCCAATCGCGTGTGATGAGGGAAGAGGCGCCGAGGCCCGAACCAAGGGTGAAGGAGCAGCGCTACCAGAAGAGGGAGAGGCCTGATTTCATGCGCGAGCGCGTCGACACGCCCAGGGAGGCGTCTTCCGGGATCCCCGAAACCGCAGGGCAGCAGGGTGAACCGGAGCCCGTTAAACCGAAGAAGGTGTCTAAAGACGAGCTCATGAAGGAGCTGGAGTCCTTGGGGAACACGCTCAGGGCGCGCTTCTACAACAGCGGCCTGGAGCTTGTGACCGAGGTGCCGGTCAGGGATGTCATCAAGTCGCTTGGCGAGACGAAGGATGTCCATGCCATCGTCTTCGACGGCATAATCACCCAGAGGCTTGTTGATCTGGCCTCCCGGCAGGGCGTGAAGACGCTGGTCGGGATCAAGATAGGGAACGTCAACAAGACGCCTGAGAACATAGAGATAATCACAAAGAGCAAATGAACGCGGCCGAACAGACCTCGCTGCATCGAGCGAACGGCGTCCCAAGCCCGGGTCGCCGAATCTTTCGGCCGCGAATTCCCAACTGGACCCACTGCAAAAAGCGGGGCATCTGACCCAGTTGGGAATGATCCGGATGGACCGGATCTAGAAAGAGGTTGAGGATCGCGCGGAACTCCCGCGCGGTCCCTATTTTTATTTTTTTATCGCATATTTTTTTTCCGCTTCCCGTCTGCTTTTCACTTGTTGTTGTACATCACCAGATCGATGTATGCCGGGTAAGCCTCGCCGCTCGTCCCATTGAAGATGGTGGCAGCGCGCCTTATCTTTACGATATCCATTTTCCCCGAAGGGGGTTGCGGAATCGTTCCGCCGAGGGTGATAACGGGGCTGTTCGGCTGCGAGAACTCGGTGATGTTTATCACAAGCGGATACGCAGAGCCCAGCTTCTCCTGGAGCCATTTCTGGTCTTTGCCGGATGCGCAGGCGATGATCCCCGGGTCCAGCCTCCGGTCATCCCATGTGAACGACATGCCGAAGCGGTTTATGGTGTCGCAGGAGACAGCCGGCGAGGGCGACGGCGGGGTGAACAGCAGGTTGGAGACGCGTATGGCTTCGCGCGAAAGATCGTCGTTCTGGTAGTCCAGGTACGATTTCACGCTGTGCCAGTATGACAGCAGCGCCACCAGCGCCATAACGAATATGACCGAAGCGATTATCGCATCGAAACTGAAATATTGCCCTTTCATCATGAATCACCCTGGATTATCGTGAGGTTCTCCCCGTCGTTCTCGAAATAAAGCCACGGGGCGCATGTCTGGCTCGAGAGCACCCTGCCCGCGTCGTTGAGGCATGCCTTGTTCTTCTGGGTCTGGCCCTCGAACTTGTAGCCGTAGAACGGCACATCGAAATAATAGCTGAAATTCCCGTATGTCCCCTGCCAATCCAAGAGTATCGTCGCGTTCTGGGATTTCGCTGTGTTGAAATCAATCCTGTACGGCAGGCCGAACACCGTCCGGGGGAACGAATAATTGTACGAGAACCCCCTTCCTCCTTTTATCGCGAGCGTGAGCGCGTTCTGGAAGGAGGCTCCGGTCTCCTTGGCTACCGTGTTCTGCTGGAGCGGTATCTCGGATTGCTGGACGTGGTTTACGACTATGAACGATATTATGACCATGAGCATGAATACGGCGGTATACAGCAGGAATTCAACAGCGACCTGCCCGCGCAACTCAAGGCGCCTCAATCAATTCCACCTCGCCGTTGACGTTCTTGACGATGACCTCGAAAAGGCCGGTCTTGGATATTTGTTTGTTGCTGGCGCTGACGACCGCGAAGGTCGGAGAGGCCGCCTCGAATGCGCCGCCCGAGGTGTGGATGCTGACCACGGCTTCCCCGCCGCTAGAGCCTGCGGAGCGTTTGGCCAGCAGGGAATCCGCAGATGCCGGAAGGTTGAGCAGTACGACTTTCTCGGCGCCCGGGCCCTGCGCATAGACGAAGTTCATGGTGTCGGCAAGCGAGCGCACGGAGGCATCCGCCTGGGCTTTGGCTGTGCTCTCATATCCGATAGACGTGATGGAGAAGAGGAGGAACAGCACTGGGATTGTGAAAGCGAGGACTATGCCTATCGTAACGAGAAGCTCCATCGAACCTTGGCCTTTGTAGTATCTCATCAGTTGCACACCCCGCCGGTTTTGGGACAAGCGATGTTGTCCAGCTTGAAATCGCCTATTGTGGTTTGATTGAGCGCGAACACGCCTGTCGAGAGGTCGCTCGAGCAGCTCTGGAAATCCCTGCAGCCTGGAAGGCCGCGTATCTTCGTGCCTGTCCCGCCATTCGTGAACAGGTCGCGGTCCAGCCTGCTGTGAGTGTCGTAGTAGGTCGTATTGGCGTATTCGCCGACGACGAACGTCTCGATGCCGAACTCAGGGTCTGAGCGCAGGTAGGTGTTGTTCATCAAGTGCTGAAGGTAAGAAGGTGCAGCCGGGTCATGCAGGTAGTACCCGCACATGACGAAGTCGCGTATCTTCTCCAGGTCCAGTATCGCGCTCCCGGGCTTCACGATCAATTTATCTGTCGGGGTCTGCAGCACATCAGAGACGGAATTCTTCGCTTCGATGAGCACGCACCTCTGCATCGTGCTTGGATCCCAAAGCTCTGGGCATTTCGGCGCATCGGTCGGCTTGAAGGCCGATGCCACCACGAACGGGTTGGTCGGGCATGCATAGCCGCCGGAGCAGTCCAATGATGGCGAGCACACGTGCGCTCCTGTGTAGACTATAGGACGGAAGGTGTTGTATTCGTCCATGTAAGGATCGGAACCGAGCGGGACGATGGCGCCGCAGTTGACGGAGGGCTTTTTATCAGGCTGGTTGAGCAGGATGTATCCTCCGAAATCCTTGTAGTTCGGCACCTGGATTATGTCTGAATAGTTCCCTACAAGGATGTAATTGCGGACATATGCCGCCTGCACCGAGTCCGCGTTCGGGACATCGGTCGAACCGCCGCTCGCCGTGGCCAGATATCCATAGACCCAGCCCTGGCCGGCTGTTATGCCGGTTGCCGGGACTATCTGCGCAACAGGCGTGTCTGCAGGCGTGCTGTATAAGGAGTTGAAGAAGAACTGCCTGTATGCCGTCGCTTGTCCTCCGGTCGCTTTCTTGCTTTCGAAAGCCATCGCGGGGTCTGAGAGTCCGTCGATGGAGACGTTGTTGCTGATGTAATAGCGCCTCGAGACCGACGAGGATGTGGAGTAATCGGAGATGTTCATGTCGATGATGAATGAATAGTTGACCTTGTCCACCGCGCTCTGCCCGACCTGGAAATCAGAGACGTTTATGTAGCTGATGTATATGCCTATCGCGCGCAGCGAAGTGTTCAGGTTCTGGGCCCAGATACTGAACGACGACTGGTCCTGAGCGACCCCGACTTTCTGGTAGTAATGCGAATCGCTCGAATTGCCGTCCATGAACAGCTCGAACATGGCCTGCCTCAGGTTCTCGTTCTCGGAGACGCCGTTGCCGGCCATAAGAGGGTACTCCTGCGCATGCTGGTTGAGCTGGTAGAGGGAGCGGTCCATGAGCACGTTCGTGATGTTGTCCATGCGTTCAGGCGTTATCTGCTCGATCGCGAGCTCCACGTTCGATTCCTTATAGAACTCGGAATACGCGCGTTCGGACGCTTCGACGCCTTTGACCCACACCGAGATCGAAAGAAGGATATAAGTGAGTATCAGGAAAACAGTCACGGTAAACAGGAAGCCTTTCTTGTCCATGGGTCAAATCACCTTCATATGAAAACTGTGAGCTTGACTATTCGCGCGTTCGCAGACGGGACCAGCGGGCTGCCCCCGTTCCTGTTCTCGGGCGGGAAGTTGTTTCCGGTCCCGCATGTGATGAGCCCGCCATCCGCGCCGCCGGTGCCTCCATGGCACGTATTGTAGTTGTATATCGATTCCGGTTTCTTGTTCACCGGCCCGTTATATCCGAACGTTATAACCTGGGAGGATACGGTGAGCTTGTTGCTGCCTTTCGAGTGCCCTTGCGGGTCGTTGAGGGTCGATGTATCGTAATACGTCGTCCAGGCCTGCCCGTCTTTGCTGATTTCGAGCGAATATCCGAACTGCGGCGGTATGATATTCCCGACGCTGTCCTGGATAAGGGAATCCTGGAGCCCTGTCGCGACATTGGTGTCGTTATAGTAGATTATCGTGTCCAGGATGGATGTTCCGCTTGAGGTTCCGATGCAATCCTGTAGCGTGCATGGCGATGTCGTGACCGTCATCAGGGCGTCTCTCGAGAGGTAATGCCCTTGTGTCAGCAGGAAATAATACGATGAGGGGATGCTCGAGAAGAATATGAGGGAGTATATGGCTATCAGAGCCAGCGAAAAAGCTACGAATGCATCCAAGGAGAATATGAACGCGCGCATAAAAAAGATATGATTAGGTATCCTTTAAAAACCATCGTTTAAACTCAAACGTATATTTTTCGACACAGTTCACCGAGGTGGGCGAAAATGTGTCTCAACTTAGCTCATTGTGTGGCGATGCACGGCCCGTAGCCGCTTCCGCAGCTGTCGCACTCCCTGTACCCGTAGACGCAGCTGTTGTTCAGGCAAGAGGCCTTCGAATAAGGGGCGCAGACCACCTTCCACCTGCACACCCCCCACGACCCAGCATGGCAGGTTGAGAAGCCGGAACAGCTCTCGAGCGTGCACTGCTTCGTATCGCCTTCATGGCATGATGCCTGGCTGGGCGATAGGCCGGTGTTCGCAGCGCTGGTATGGTTCCCGAAGCCGTTTGCCAGGATGAAGACGAATGCGATAACCGCGACGAACCCCAGAAGCATCACGAGCAGGACCAGCCTTGAAGATGACGAGCGGGGGAATTTAACATCCGACGAACGTGACGAACTGGGGATTCGGGCGTCTGATGGACCGGCGGCTTTGATTGGGATTTCCCTTCTCGGAACAGGTTCGCTTTGGATGGATGGCGGATTTGGAAGCGGTGGGGGGTTTTGGATCGGAGACGGGTTTTGAACCTTCGGAGGGATTTGTGTCCAAGACGGGCTTTGGAGCTCTCTTGAAGAAGGAGAGGATTGCACCTTGACCGGTCTGGACCTCATGGATGCCTTTTTTTCCAAAGTCTTCTTGGATGCCATATCCGCCTCTTGGGATATATTCGCTCAAACATCATTTATAGCTGAGCCTGATGCCCGATGCTGCGCTCTGGAGCGAGCGCATGAAGCCTTCGGCGCTCAACAATCCCCCCTGGGACGATGATAAATCGACGTCGCATACCCTGATGTCGTCCGGTGAGGAGTATTCTATCCCGCCCAGATCGGCTGCTTTCTTCAGGGCGTCCTTCTTGGACCCCAGAGCGTCGACTAGTCCGATTCGTTTAGCCTGCCTTCCGCTCAGGATGCGCCCGTCGCTCACGTTGTTGAAGAGCGCCATGTTCAGCCTGCTGCCTCGGTTCTGGACGACCACATCGTGGAATTCGGCGTATGACTCATCCACGATGCTCTGGAATATGGATATCTCCCCGTCGCTCATGTTGCGGTATGGGGATCCGATATCCTTGTAGGGGCCGGATTTTATCGTGGTGACATTGACCCCTAGTTTGTCCATGAGGCCTCCGAATTGCGTGACTTCCGTTATGGCGCCGATGTCGCCTGTCAGCGCATCAGGCTCCGAGACTATGTAATCGGTCCCGGTCGCGACATAGTAGGCTCCGGAAGCGGCCATCTCGCGGAAATAGGAGACTTTTGTCTTGTTCAGGTTTTTCACCGAGTCGTAGATGTCGTGCGTGGCGACAATCGAGCCTCCGGGGGAATTGATTATGAACAGGACAGCACCGACATCGTCGCGCTTGTTCAGCGCATCTACAGAGCCCGAGATGTCGTCTGAACCAGGGACGCCTGAGTTCAGGAGGGAGGGCTGGACGCCATCCACTGTCAGCTCCTGGTCGATATTCACCACCGCGACGCATTTCCCGACGAACATGGGCGTGGCTGCAGAGAATACGAAGAATAGCGCGATGACTGCGATGAAGGCGAGCACCAAAACCAGGCCGGTGCCCAGGATTATGCTTCGTTTCGGAGTTTCTTGGTGTCTTCTGACCGGTGGTGTTGGTTCCATAAGAAGCGGTTTATCATGATATGAATATAAATGTTTTCGGGATTATGCAATTCATATGAACCAGATTCTGGACCTGATCCTCTTCCTTCTCCCGATATATGTCGCGAACGCGATACCGGTGGTGCTGGGAGGAGGCGCGCCCTTGGATCTCGGCGCGACCCTCGGGGACAACCAGAGGCTCCTGGGGGACAGCAAGACCATCCGCGGATTCATCGCGGGGGTGGTTGCAGGGACCGCGACAGGAGGCGTCATCGCGCTGGTCTACAGACTGCCTTTCTTTCCAGACCCCAGGATGCAATTCTTAGGGGGATTCATGGTGGCGCTCGGCACGATGTGCGGGGATGCGATGGGGAGCTTCATCAAGAGAAGGTCCAAGGTCGGTTCCGGAAGGCCGTTCGTGCTGGATAGCATACTTTTCATCGTGGTGGCGCTGATTCTCGTCTATCCGCTTGTGCGTCCTGGGCTTTATGAGGTCGGGAATCTGGCCTTCTTCCTGGTGCTCACGATAATCCTGCACCCGTTGACGAATATGATTGCGAATCGGGCAGGCCTTAAAAACGTACCGTGGTAGATTTCCGACGTTTTTCTCCAATTTCTCCGGTATTCTGGGCGCCTCCAAGGAGCACCTATCTCCGTCGCTGACTACGTGCGGCATAAGCGCGCTTCCGGGGTCGATGATGTAATATCCAAAATCACCCCAAACAAATCCTCGCCCGCATAAACCATGCTCGCTCGTTCGAGCGCCATATCCATCAGATATCCAGCTCGCCCCGTCATCTTTATAATCCTCATCCGCATTCTGTTTCCTGATAGCGATGGCAGAAGAGACAGAACCCGTTCCCCATGCCCCGAAATCCGACAAAGCGATACTTGAAGCGGCAGCATCCGGCCTGAAGACCGGCAAGGTCGTGCGCGAGAAGAACTGGATAGAGTATGCCAGATTCAAGGAGCATTGCAAAGGCATCGAGCGCGGGACAGCGGTCGTAAAAGGCAGGATAATCCGCGCCTACCCGCACATCAAGCGCATATTCACCCTTGGAAAAGGCATCGCCCACAACATGGAGGGCGTCGACAAGGTTTTCCTGGAAGAAAAGATAGATGGGTTCAATGTCAGGATCGTTTATATCGACAAACAAATCTTCGGCTTCTCGCGTGGCGGTTTCCTCGAATCGTTCATCACGGAAAAAGCCCGGGGCTTGAAGCTAGAGCGGTTCTTCAAGGACAACCCAGGATATGTCCTTTGCGGAGAGATGATAGGGAACACGCCATTCACGAAACCGACCGACGATTTCGATGTCAGGCTGTATATCTTCGATATCGATGACGGCGCCGGGAATCTCCTTGGTCCGGAGGAGAGATACAGACTGCTCGAGCGCTACGGTATCGGATACGCGCCGAGGCTCGGAAGCTTCAGGACCGATGACATGAAAGGAATCATGAAAGTGGCCCTATCCCTGAACAAGGGCAGGAAGGAAGGCATGGTCATCAAGAGCAGGGACCGCAAAAAGGTCTTGAAATACGTGACCGCTAATTCCGACCTGGAGGACATCGCGCAATGCTCGAATATCTTCTTCGATATGCCTCTTGGCTTTTATCACCAGCGGATACTTCGCTCATCTTACTTTATCAAAGATTTCGGGTTTGATAGGAAAAAATATGCCCTGAAGCTCGGCGAGGCGTTCTATGACGGGCTCGAAGGCGCGCTTAACGAAATCGAGAATGGCGGTTCTGTCGATGAGGAATTCGAGATTTCTATTGAGGACTTATCAGTCTGGGATGACATCAGGAAGCACATGGGGCGCGAAGTAAGGCTCGAGGAGCTCTGGCGCAAAACCGAGAAAGACGGACGCACCAGGATTAGATTCCGGAAGATATTCAAGAAGACCACGAAACTCATCGCGTCTTATATGAACGGCAAAGGAGTCACGGATTGAAGCGAGAGATTCGGGATAAGGAAAAATTAGAAGAGAAAGAATAGAAAAAAGAGAGGATTCACTTTTTCTTGTATCCAGGCACAGGCTTCTCGAGCCCGAGCTTCTCCTTTATCTCCTTCCTCTTCATCCAGGCGATCAGAGCGAGGATGACAAGGAGAAGGATGATCAGCGGCAGGCAGTAGGACGGCAGCCCTCCTCCGGTTCCTGGAGATGCAGGCAGGCTCCCGAGCGCATTGATGGTCAGCGTCTTGACGACATTGCCGTTGCTGAGAAGGGATACGTAGTATGCACCGCTCATCCCGAGCAGGAGCGGATAGTCCCCATTCGCATCGCAGGTTCCGGTCTTGACGCTCTTGTCAGGTGCCGTGATGCTTAGGCTGCAGCCCTTGTACGGGACGCCGTTCTCCGTGCCATGCACAATCACGGTCGCGTTCAGCGAGCCGTTCTGGGGGGCTGTGAGGTCCAACACCATGCAGAGGTGGTTTTCGCATACCCCGCTTGGGCAGGCGTTGCAGCCTTCAGCCGTGGTGCCGCATGCGTATGTGACCCATGCGTGGTTGGCTGGATAGCCGCACGTTCCCGTCACTTCAGCGCAATTCCCCCCGGCGGCTCCGGTCGGGATATCGCAGTACTGCGAATCAGAGCAGTCCGGGTTCTTCGTGCAGTTGTAGATGGGCGTGCACGCGTGGTTCTGGCAGGTGTTGCCCCTTTGGCAGTCTGAATCCAGGCAGCAGCTATAATTCATGCAAGCGTGGCTGGAAACCGTGCCGCATGCGCACTGCACAGGCACGCAGCTGCCTCGGACGCACTGGCTGGATGATTGGCATTCGCTATTGGATGCGCATGTGGGCGCCTGGGCTTGGCATGTCGTGAATTCGAAGCCGTCTGACACAGTGGTGAAGCCGGTTCTCGTCACGCTGATCTTGTAGCTGCCGTTATCGGACAATGCTAGGCTGGCCAATCCGTCGGTTCCGGTCGTGAGGTCCGACACCAAGCCGAACAGCGGGGGCTGGTCATACAAGACCCTGATGCCGACGCCTGAAAGCGGAGTGCCGTCTGTGGCTGTCGCATTGAAGACCACCTTGTCGCCCGGGCAGACGAACGAGTAGCTGACGCGCATCGTGCCCAGATTCTGCCCTCCGCCTGAAGGCGGCGGAGGCGCGACATTTACATTCACCGTCAATAAGTCGGAGCTGGTGACGTTGTAGCCGTTGGGCGGGACGCCGGTGGCTGTCGCATTGTTAGTGTACATGCCGTAGCTGGATACCGATGCGTTGTATATCAGCGATACCGAAGAGCCAGGCACCAGATTGGTGAGATTGTCCCACAGGATCGGTCCGGCCGTGCTGGTCGGGGTGACATCGGCCCCCCGGAATGTCATGTTGGCTGGAAGCGAATCGCTGAGCCACACAACCACGTCGACTGTGCCTGTGTTGGTCACGGTAATCCGGTAGGTGATGTTGCTGTTGAGGGTGCTTGTCCCAGAGACCAGAGACTTGACCACGTTGATGGCCGGGGCGTTGATGCCGACCTGGCCGATGGCCGAATCAGTGACATTGTCGCCGTTGAGCGGGACGCCCAAGACGCTTACGCTGTTGTTATACACGCCGCTGCCGAGCGCTCCGACGGTCGAGTTCAGGTATAATATATAGTCGGAACCGGCAGGAACGCTGGGTATCGTCCAGTTGATGGAACGGAGATCGCCGCTTATGCCCGAGTAGGCCAGGCTGGAGCCGCTGTATTGGAAGCCGGCAGGCAGCTGGTCTGAGACAAGCACCGGGGTCAGATCCACCATCCCCATGCTGTTGCTCACATTGATCTTCCACTGCACCAGACCGCCTGGCGAGACAGGGGTCGGCGTTATGCTGACTTTGAACACCGAGATGTCGGCCAGGCATATTGGCACCACCAGCGAGGTGGAATCAGCGACATCGAAACCGTTCGGAGGCACGCCATCCACATACAGGCCATTGGTCGTGTCCTGGCAACCTGATGGAGCCGTCGTCACCGATGCATTGAGCAGTATGTACTGGCTCGAACCCGGGGCAAGGGTGCTGAAGGTCCAGCTGACATCCTGGCCGGACTGCGTTGCCGGGGTCATATCGGATGAGCTGTAGCTCAGCATGCCATCCAGCGTGTCGTTCACCGTGACATTGAGGCTCACGTTGCCTGTGTTGGTCACGTTTATCAGATACTGGATTATGCCTCCCTGCGAGGCTATATGCGCGGTCATGTTGACCTTGACCGCAGACACGTTGGCATAAAAGACCGTCACGTTCGCGCAGCTTAGCGCCGATACGTTGTAACCGTTGGGCGGGACGCCGGTCGCGTTGAAGCAGTTGGTCAGATTGACCACAGGGTTCGCCGCGCTTACGACTCCAGGGTCGACCGTGGCGTTGATGTAAAGGATGGCGGATTCGCCAGGCCCGAGGCCGATCTGGTCCCCGCTTACTCCGATGCCTGCCATAACAAGATCAGGCCCGCTCATCGAAGTCGATTCTGTGCAGATGCTGCCGGCCTGGTGCCAGACATCCGAATAGAGATTCGATGAATCAGGATAGACCGTTGGATAGAGCCAAGCGTCGCCTGCCGCACCTGCGCAGATATAGAGGCCATGGCTGCCGGCTATCGGCAGCGCGATAGAATAGTTCTGCCAGTCTCCGCCCAGTGAGGCGGTGTCGAAAGAGGACGCCCCCTGCGGGAACTTGTACGCTCCGAACGAGAAATACGTGCCGCTATATCCTGTCGCGTTCACGCTGTACGAGCCTGCGTCCTGGACGCATGTGGCCAGGTAGCTGGTTTCCCACATGGTGTGGGAAACGCCATTCACCTGTTTATTTAGGACGCATCCGGAAGGCAATGTGACGGATGGCGAATAATAATATCCGGCGCCTATCGCCAGCACCACGAAGGTATTGCTCGAAGCCACCGTATAATTGAACATGCACGTACCGCCGCTCGTGCATGTGGCTGTCTCAAGCTGGTATTTAGGCTGGTTCCAGGTCACATCAGGCCCTGATACGCTGTCGGGGACGATGGATGACGAGTTGTACGTCAGCCCTGGAGGCAGCGAATCGACAAGGGCCATCGGATTCAGCGAGACGTTGCCCGTGTTGGTCACGGTCATGTTGAACTGGACCATGCCTCCAGGCGAGGGCTGGGCCGTTGTCTGGTCCAGCTTCAAGGCTGAGATGTTGGCCAGGCATATCGGGACATCGAGAGAGTATGCCGCGCTGACACTGTCGCCGTTGGGAGGCAGAGCGTCGACATTGAGGTTGTTCGTCGTCACCTGGCAACCGCTTGGCGCGCTCGGCACGGTAACGTTGACATAGAAGTAATCCGCCTCGTTTGGACCCATGTTATCCCGGGTCCATATGTAATCAGAGCCGCTCAGGGTCCCGGCTGGCGAAGCTGATGCGAAGGACAGGGACGGATCTATCGTGTCGTTCACGGTTATATTCAGTGGCACCTTCCCGTTGTTGTATACTGTTATCTTGTATTGGATGAGACCGCCTTGCGATGCGACTTCAGCCGAGATATCGGCCTTCACGGTGGTTATATTGGCCAGGCATATCGGGACATCGAGCGAGTATCCCGCGCTGACGTTGTCGCCGTTGGGCGGGAATGCTGTGACGAAGAGGTTATTGGTGGTGTTCTGGCAATCGTTCGGTTTGATTGCCACCGAGACGTTGAGCAGGATTATCTGCGACACCCCTGGTGCTAGGTCAGATACGGTCCAGTTCACATTATTTCCGATCACCGTCACAGGCAAGAAGTCTGTCGAATTGTATTCCAATGAGGGGTCTATGGCGTCGTTGACGCTGGCATTGAGGCTCACATTGCCCGTGTTGGTCACGTTTATCAGGTACTGGATTATGCCGCCCTGGGATGCTATCTGGGCTGTCATGTTCAGCTTGATAGCCGAGACATTGGCCAGGCAGACAGGCACGACCAGCGAGGTCGTGTTCGTGACATTGTCTCCATTGAGCGGGACTCCGTTCACGAACAGGTTGTTTGTAGTGTCCTGGCACTCTGTCGGATAGTAGTTCACTGTCGCATTCAGATAA
>CAILMU010000026.1 GCA_903835325.1 uncultured Microcaldota archaeon
GGAGATGCGCTTCCTGAAACTGGATTCCGGCCCATTGGAAGAGGAATTCTCCACATGGTCAAAAGCGCTTTTTACGAATTCGAAAAACAAGGAGCGCGCGGTGAACATCCAATCCTTCGAGGGTTTCATAGAGCGCTTCGGGATGGGGCGGGAAGAAATCGTCAGCAGGCTTGGGGATACCGGCATGGATTTCGTGGAGCAGACGGGCAAGAAGAGCGCCTGCCTGAAGCTCTCGCGCTTCATCGCCATGTGGGACGACGATAGCGCGGAATGCGTCCGGGTCATCAAGCGCAAAGGGGCTCACTTCTTCCTTTCAAAGCGGCTGCTGGACCCCATCAGCGCGACAAGCGTCCTCAATGACTGCGCATCCTCAGTCCTCATGAGCGGATCCTTAGTCCCCCTCGAGATGCACCGCGATATTTTGGGGCTGGATCCGAACTGCACCATGATGAAGACCTATCCATCCCCTTTCGGCAAAGAAAACATCGTCAATATCATAACCCCGGATCTCACGACCAGATACACCCGGCGCGGGATCGAGGAATTCACGGCGATAGCGAAAAGGATAGACCGCATCGTGGGTTCGACCCCTGGAGGCACGGCGGTCTTTTTCGCATCCTACAATGTGATGGACAATGTCCTCCCGCTCATGCGCTCGAACCGGCTTCAGATCCAGAAAAACGGCATGAAGCCCCATGAGATAAAACAGGTGATGAAGGATTTCAAGGATGGCGGGGTGCTCTGCGCTGTCCAGGGCGGGTCCTTGTCCGAAGGCGTGGACTTCAACAACGGCGAGATAAAGACCGTTGTCGTGGTCGGTGTCGCCCTGGACGAGATGGATATCGAGACCCGCGCATTGATTGACTATTACGACCAGAAGTTCGGCCGGGGCTGGGATTACGGCTATCTCTACCCCGGGACCATCAAGGCCCTCCAGGCAGCCGGACGCGCGCGGAGGAAAGAGGCAGACCGTGTCGCAGTCGTCTTCATGGACGAGCGGTTCCAGTGGGGCAAATACAACTGGATATTAAATAAGGAAGAGGAGATTGTAATCACAGAAGAGCCAGAGAAGGAAGTCGCCAGGTTCTGGGGCCGCTGACATGCTGTTATCCGCGAAATACTGCCCGAAACGGGCCGAGGAATTCATCGGCAACGAGGACAGGATAAAGGACGCAAAGCAATGGATGCTGCAATGGGTCAGCGGAAAGAAGAGGAAGCCCCTCCTGCTCTGGGGCCCCCCCGGGGTCGGCAAGACCACGCTCGCATACGCATTCGCGAACGAATTCGATTATGATGTCATCGAGATAAACGCGAGCCAGATGAGGAACCGCGCGGCGGTCGAGAGGATAATCAAACCCGCGTCGATGGCCGGAAGCCTTTTCGGGCGCGGCAGGCTTGTCCTGATAGACGATGCCGATGTGCTTGCGGGAGTGAAGGACAGCGGAGGCTCCGGTGCGATAGCGGCATTCCTGAAAGAGTGCGCATGCCCCACCATCGTCACAGCCACAGACATCTGGGACAAGAAGCTCTCCCCCATCCGGGTCGAATGCGAATCGATAGAATTCAAGAAAGTCAGCAAGGTCGCGATAAGGAAGCTATTGGAGCGCATCGGAAAGGAAGAGAAGCTGGATATCAGCGCCGAGCGCATCGCAACAATTTCCGAGAATGCAGGCGGCGATGTGCGCGCTGCACTCAACGATCTCCAGGTGAACAACACCTCTTCGCGCGACTCGGAGAAGGATATCTTCCAGCTGGTGCGGGGGATATTCAAGGCCGAGAGATACAGCGATGTCAAGGAGCTCATGCGCGGGGACATAGATTATGATTTCATAAAGCTCTGGATGGACCAGAACATCCCGAACGAATACGAGACGGCCTATGATATCTTTGCAGCCTACGATTCGCTCTCCAAAGCCGATATCTTCGATGGAAGAATCAGGAAGAGCAAGTGGCAGCTGCTGAAGTACTCGATCGATCTTGCGACAGCGGGCGTATCACTGGCCAAGAAAGCGCCATACCACAAATTCACCAAATACGAGTTCCCGAGCTATCTGCGCATGATGTCCCAGAGCATGGCAAGGCGCGCGATGCTGAAGTCCATAGGGGGCAAGATAGGGGCAAGGCTCCACTCTGGGAGGAGAGCCGCCCTAGAGTTCCTCCCGCTCATCAAGGAGTTCGGAGCCAAATCCCCCGACGAAGTGGTCTCCTTCTACAATCTCGAGGAGGAGGAGTTCGCGTTCATCATGGAGACAGCTGCGAGGAAAGTCAGGAAGACGAAGGAATCGTGAACTTGCAATCCGTTTCAAAAATAGTCGCTCATCTTCGTCTGGCCGTCACCGGAGCGTTTCGAGCGGGCGGGTTTCGGAATCTTTTTTTCTTGTCCGGGAGCTTGTTTTACAGATTCCGGGATATTTTTCGCTTCGGGTGCCGGGATATCCTTTTGTTGTTGTGCCGATTCTTGCTGCCTATCCGCCGCTTTCCTCTTCTGCATCCCCTTCAGGATGGATTTCATCCTCCCCTCCCTGTTCAGTGATGCATGATAATAGAACTCGTCCCTTGTCCCCCTTGTCATCAGGACCACTATCTCGCCCTCTTTCAGCCTGGCAGCCCTTCCCCTCCTCTGGATGCTCCGTATCTCGCTCGGAATCGGCTCATAAAAAATGACGGCATCCACGGCAGGGATGTCCAACCCCTCCTCGGCGATAGAGCTCGCCACCATCACGTCGAATTTCCCGGCCCGGAAATCCGCAATCGTCTCCTCCTGTATCTTCTTCGTTATCCCATCCTTCTTGCCCACGAACTGCCGGGCGCTTATCCCATTGTCGTTGAGCACCTTCTCGAGCCGGGCTATCTGCGAGCGGTACTGCGCGAAGACAATGACCTTCTTCTTGCCCTCGCCCAGATGCTTCAGCCGTCCGATGAGGACCGGCATCTTCGGGTGATCCTCGTCCTTCCTGCTCAATTCCCGTATCCGTTCAAGCCCCGGCTCCTGGAGGAGTATCTTGGCGGATTTGCCTTCCTTAGCCTCGAGTTTGACCAGGTAATCGCGGATAGGGTATATGCCCTGCGTCTCGAGCAGCTCCGTCATATGGAGCAGGTGCAAGAGAACAGAATACTGGATGAGCGCAGGATACTTGATGTTGCTGGGTATGTTCAGTATCCTCTGCCGGAGCTCCATGAATTTGCCCTTGTGCTTCAATGGGGGCGGGAAGCCCATCCCGGTGAGCCGGTGCGCATATTTCCCGGTTAGCGTGTCAAGTTCCCTCTTTATCTCCCTGAAATGGTCCGAGAGGTCCACAGGGATCCACGTGAGCGTGCTCTTCTGCACATACGGCGCGACATCGGCATCGTTCTGGTCGCGAATCTCGACATTTTTGATGCGCAGCGCGTCCATCACCTCGCGGATGCGCTCCATCTTCCCGCCGGGGGAAGCGGTGAGGCCGACAAACAATGCGCTCTCGCGCGAAAGCTTCTCCGCGACATAAGTGTACGCGTAATCGCCGACCGAGCGGTGGCACTCATCGAAAATCACGAGCGAGAAATCCGGCTCCAGCAACGAATTCTCCAAATCATTCTTTATCGTCTGGGGCGTGCTGACTATTATATCCGTCTTGTACAGCTCCTTCCTTTTTTTCGGCGCTATCTCGCCGTTCACCAGGACGACGTTCTTGTCCGAGAGCTCGAGCTGTTTCATTATCGTCTCCACATGCTGTTTCGCCAGCGGTTTGGTCGGGGTGAGGAACAGGCACCTGCCTTTCTTCATCCTCTCCTTCATCAGCATGAGGCCTATCAGGGTCTTGCCGAGGCCTGTCGGCAAAACCACTAATGTATTGCCGTTCTGCATTATCGAATTGAATATCGAAAGCTGGTATGCCCTCGGTGTCAGCTCCACATCTATCCCGTATAGGGAATGCTGCGAATTGTTTTAATACTGCGATACGAACAGAATCCCATGTACGAAATATCCGGGGGATTCGCGATAACAAGGAAAGGCGTGGAAAGGGATTTCTCGCTCGCCATCCAGAACGACCGCATCATCGATATGGGTCCGTCAAAAGACATCCGCTCGAAATACAAATTCTCTGATTCCATCGGCGGCAAGGACATGGTCATCTCGCCCTCATTCGTGGATGCGCACATGCACAGCTTCCAGGTCGCGACAAAAGGCCTGACCTCGGATAAGAGCCTGCTCGACTGGCTGAAGAAGTACATCTGGAAATGGGAAGGCACGTTGACACCTGAACGGGCAAGGGCCTGCGCGAGGCTCTCATACCTTGAGCTGCTGAAAAGCGGAGTCACCACGTTCGTCGATTACACCTCTGTCCATCACACCGACCAGGCGTTCCTCGCCGCGCAGGAATTCGGGATGCGGGGTAATATCGGGAAGACTCTGATGGACAGGAATTCGCCCTCGGAACTGCAGGAGACGACCGATGATGCCATCAAAGATACGGCGCGCTTCATCAGGAAGTTCCATTGCTCGGATAAGGGCAGGCTTAGATACATGATAACGCCGAGATTCGGGATAACATGCACTGACGAGCTGCTCGCAGAGTGCAAAAAACTCTCGAAAAAGCACGATGTCATGATAACAACACATGCGCACGAAAGCAGGTTCGAAGTCGTGACAGACAAGAAGAACTACAAGACGAGCGCGATACGGCATTTCCATAAGCTAGGCCTTCTAGGTCCGAACCTCCTCCTGGCGCATTGCATCTGGCTTGACAAGACCGAGATGGCGCTCCTCTCGAAGACGAACACAGGTGTCGCGCACTGCCCGGGCTCCAACATGATGCTCGCAAGCGGGATAGCCGATACCCCGAAAATGCTCGAGCGGGGCATGAATGTCGGGTTGGGAAGCGACATGGGCGCTTATTACAATCTCAGCATCTTCGACCAGATGAGGCTGAGCGTCATGGTCCAGAAGGTCCGGTCGCTCGATCCGAATGCCCTCACCCACAACCAAGCATTCGAATTCGCGACAATCGGAGGTGCCAAAGCGGTTGGTCTGGGAAGGCAGACAGGCGCCCTCGAGATAGGGAAAAAGGCGGATATCGTGTTGCTCCGGACTAGGAACACCGCTTTCTCTCCGATGAACGATGTGGTGGCCCAGCTCGTTTACAGCGCAAGCCCAGCCTGCGTGGATACTGTCATCTGCGACGGAAAAATGCTCATGAAAGACAAGGCCGTCCTTGTCGCGGATGAAGAGAGGATAATCTCTGATTCCAAGGAAATCCTGAAGCAGGCTGAATGAAAAGAAAAAATCCTTGGTTTTCAGGGCTTCCTCATCGCTATAAGGGCAACATCGCACAAATCAGGGAGAATAGCCCATCTGTCGTGGCGCATGTCTGACTCGACCGGGTCGTTGGCGCGCTGCATCCTGGATTTGACCTCTTTGAGAAACCTCGCCAGCATCTTATCCAAAGCAATGACGCCGTGACCCGCGTCCGCGCTCTGGGGTGCTGCACCCTGGACCAATATGGCGCTCAGGTCATCCTCGCCGCGCGGATTTATCACCGCTTCTGTCCCCGGGTCGTATTCCACGCAAAGGTTGCGCACGAATCCTGCGCTTGCCAGGACCAATGTGCCTCCGCTTTGAAGAACACCTGATGCGCTGATGATGTAGGATTCGTTCAATCCTGTCGAATCGATGAACCTGAAGGTCGCCTTCCGCGAGGCCTTGAAATCATCTATATCCATCTCATTTGCCCGTATCTCCTTCTCTCCGAATGCGAACATGTCGCAGAATGCCACGCAACGGACAGACGTGCCGATTATATCGTAAGCGGCATGGTCGCCGATGCTTGCGACCGAGTAGCTCCCGTTAGGGCGCAGAAACGCAATCGAGACCTTGAGCGTGCCATCAGGGAACGGCCAGAATCCGTCGCTCACAACGCCTTCGATGCCTTCGTTCAGTATCATCTCGGCTTCCCTGCCGTTATGTTTGTTCGGAAGCCTCGCTATCGCAGGCGCGAAGCCCTGGAAAAGCAATCCGGGGAGCTCGAGCCCCAGCTGGTCTGTTCCGGTGAACAGCGCGCCGACGCTTCCCTTGCTGGTCGAGAAGCAGCATGCGCTGACTGATTCGATGCGCTTATCGTCCATCTTGTCTATGCAGGCGGAAATCTCGCAGTCGTCCCTGGCATGCGTTTCCCATGCCGGCTTTGCCGGGTCGCGGGGTATCCTGAACGAAGAAGATAGCTCGTCACCGGATAGCGGATCTGTAAGCACGAGCCTGAGCGAGTTCCTGGCTGGGTCCTGGCAAGGCTTCATTGATGGCGGGATGGAGTTCTGCTTCCTTCCCGGACGTAAAGAAGTCATGCTATTCCATTATATGAAACTATTTATAAATCTCTTTTATCTCATCTTTTCACACTAATTTAATATGAAAAGAGGCTATTAGCCCCTATATCATATCTTCGTAAGCGCCCGATATATCCACATCCGAGACATCGTAATCAACGAGCGCCTTGTCCTTAATCTGGGGGAGCGTGTCCTCGTAGGTCGCCCTCTCGGTCTTGTAGAAGACGCCTATCGGTATCTTCTCGAAGTTTGTTTTTTCCGGTTCGAACGCCTTCTCAAGCGCTTGCCCGCGATCCCCGATATCATGCTTCGGCATCTGCTCCTCGAGCTTGTAGCACCTTTTCGTGAAGAACTCGTACGTGTTCAGCTTGTTGAACGTAACGCACGGCTGCATCACATCGACCAATGCGAATCCCCTGTGCTTAATCGCCTGCTTGAGAATCTCCTTCAGGTGCGCGGTATCACCCGCAAACGCCCGAGAAACGAATGTCGCTCCGCCTAATATGGCGCTTGCTATCGGGTTGAACGGCGTCTCCACCACCCCGTACGGAGTGGTCTTGGTCTTCATCCCGAGCTGTGATGTCGGGGATGCCTGGCCTGTCGTGAGAGCGTAGAGCTGGTTGTTATGCACGATATATGTGAGATCGTAATTCCTCCTCATGATATGCTGGAAGTGGCCCATCCCGATGCCATAGCCGTCGCCGTCCCCGCCTTCAGCGATGACATTCAGCTTGTGGTTCGCCAGTTTGATGCCTGAAGCCACAGGGAGAGACCGGCCGTGCAATCCTTCGAACCCATACGTCCTGACGTAGTGGGGCATCTTGCTGCTGCACCCTATCCCGGACGAAATGACTGACATATGGGGCGGTATCCCTAGCTCTGCCAGAGCGCTCCGAAGCGCAGTCATTATGCCGAAATTCCCGCATCCCGGGCACCACTGGGGCCTTTCCTTAGCATTGAAATCCATGACCGTTATCTCTGCCATCATCTTCACCGATCCAAATCAAAGCCCGTACCTCTGGGTGTTGTAATATTCCAGGTCCTCTTTCTCCACGACCTCGATCCTCTTCTCGCCCTTGAACTCGTTCTTCGCGAGTCTGGCGACCTCTTCTGCTATCTGCTCAGGGAAGAAAGGCCTGGCATCGTATTTGAGGATTTGGAAATCCATCACGAGCCCTGCGCA
>CAILMU010000027.1 GCA_903835325.1 uncultured Microcaldota archaeon
CTCATGTCGTATATCTGCGCATAAGAATTTTTCAGCACTCGTTTCCCGCCTGGATTCACTGTCGAATTCCCCGCCACGCAGATGTAATCGAACCTGGTTATGGACGTGTTCTTCCTGAAGACCATATCGGTCGGGGCGAATAATGGGCGGAAATCGCCATCAGAGATATTGACCCCCGTGGGATACGCCCGATAATCCGGAATGAAATCCATGAACAGCGCACCGCTCAGGTTGCTGCTCTGCAGTATAACCATCCCGTAATCGAGCCACTTGCCATTCGCGCGCTTCTCTTCCAGCATCTTGTATCCGAATATGCCTGGAGAGTAATCGCCGATGATGAGAACGTTCTCTTTCCCGGCAAGATACTCGCCGGCATCCTTCTCGTTCTCGTACGCCGGATAATAAGACAGGTGCTGCAATGCTCCGAAGATGAAACCGAGGATTATGATTATCGCGAATATGATGTAGAAGAACCTGTCTGTCGTTATCTCGCCCTTCTCGTTCTTCGAGAGCAGCCGGAGCGCGAAATAAGCGACCGCCGGCATCACAGGGTAGAAATAGAACGGCATCATGTTCCCGGCGATTATCGGGAAGATGGTCAGAGCGAACCATGCGCTCATCATCAGGTTCTCCTTCAATTCCTTCACGAACCCGAAAAGCGCGAGGGGTATCAATGTAAGCCCCATCGGGAGGAATATGACGAGCGATTGGGAGATGTTATCCAGAGTCAGTTTCGCAAGGACATAATTCTGCAAAAGATATGCGGTATCTCCTCCGAACGAGCTGCTCAGACTCGCATTGAACAGGAACATCCCAAGGGGAAAGCCGATCAATGAAACCAGGAAAAGCGGGTCGAGCAATTTCTTCCTGTCTTTCTCGAAAAGGAGCGCGAGCGCAAGGACCGGGACAGTGGCCGCGACGGTCTGTTTCGTGAGGTATGCGAGCGCGGTCAATAATCCGCCGGCAAGGAACATGCGCTTATCCTCAAGCCCAATCATGTAAGCCAGTATGCCTGCGAAGATGAACGTCCCGCTCAATGTGTCTGTCAGGACGCGCACATCCGTCTGCACAGAGACGAATATCGATAGATAAGCGATGCATCCGAGGAACGCGAGCTTGCGGTCTTTGAGGACCCGTTCGAAGATGAAGAATATCAATATCACATTCACAAGACCGAAGAAAACACCCGGAAGCCTGTAGAGCGCGTCGATAGGTATCGGAAGCCCCCGAAGGACGGATACGAATATCCCGTAGATCCAGAACATCAGCGGAGGCTTCCATCCGATCGTTTGATCCAGGAATGTGACGGCGAAAGCCGGGTGGGCTATCTGCTCCTCGATCATCACTGAATACGGACCCTCGTCCGCGATGAACGGCACGGCTGTGAGGAATACGAGGCGGGTGAAAAGGTATACGATAATTATCGCCGCGATGGTTTTGTTGCGGCCCCATCTATCGATATCCAAAAAAAATCCCATGGAAGGTATTGTTTCCGTATTATTCTTAAAACCTCGATATCCCATCCCCATCATGCAAACATCAGGTCCGCCAATACCGGATCAGAGGCAGATATACGCCCTGGCTTTCATATCCGGCGCCTGCTCGCTCCTTGTCGAGATAGCCGGCGCCCGAGCTCTATATCCGTACATCGGCAACACGATTTTCACATGGGCCGGCAACATCGCGGTCGTGCTCGGATTCCTCACCCTCGGCTACTGGTGGGGAGGGAAATCAGCAGACAAGAACAAAAGCCCTGCCCAGCTTTCGCTGTTCATGTTCCTCGCCGCCGTATCGACTGCCATCATCCCGTTCATGGCTTTCATCTTCGGTCCGTTCGCGATGCTCCTCCCGGCAAGAATCGC
>CAILMU010000028.1 GCA_903835325.1 uncultured Microcaldota archaeon
CACTGATAGGACGCAGGTGTGTCTTGGACATACGCGCCTTGCGACGATCGGCGATATCCGGAATGCTCACTGCCATCCGTTTGAGTCGGAGCATTTCCTCGGAGTGCATAACGGTCATTTCATGAACCGTGAGGCGCTTCTGAAAAAATACGGGAAAGAAACGGAAACGCCGGTCGATAGCGAAGCCATTTTCCGGGTTCTCGATGGAGAAGCGAACGTGAAGGGTCTCGTTTCAAAGCTCAGCGAGATGGAAGGAGATTTCGCATTGGGGTTTTCGTTTAAATACGATCCACACCGGCTGTTTTTGATCCGAAATGTCGACAAACCGCTTCATGTCGCGTATGCCCCGGGTCTCAGGACGCTTTTCTGGTCAAGCGACGCGGAGCATCTTGAGTACGCGCTTGCACGTAACGGCCTGAAAGGTTCCGTCTGGGCGATCAAGGAGGATCATCTCTATATCGCCGATGTCAGGAACTTCACCGCGAAAAGCCATCTCAGGAAAACAGCCTGCAAGATGAAGTCCTATGAGGGGGCGCGGGAGATGCTTTTGGCGGAAGATGATTTCCGTCCGGGACGGCAGCCCGCTTTTTTCTCGTTCGACGATCTCCAGGAGTTTGGTTTCTTCGAAGGTTCGGGGATGAATGAGCATTCAAAGATCCCGTGCGCAATATGCCATCAGGAATCAGAGACCGGCGAGCTCTTCTATGACGAGATGAGCCGGAGGTTTCTGTGCGACGCCTGTAGTTTTGACTGCCTTGATTCCTACGAAAACGGTCAAAGACAGACGCAGGGGCAAGAAGAAGTGCGGGAGCTTTTCGAAGTGGCGGCAGGCTAGACGATCAAAAAGCATTTAATGAAATTGCGTGAAGGCGGGAGGAGTGTCTCCCGCCTTCGTGCTCAACAAGGAGTGAACAGCACATGAACGACCTATCTCAGCAGGGATTTCAGGACCCCGTTTTTGGTGAAGTTATCTCGCGATATTCGCAGGATCAGGCGTTTGAGGACGGAATACTGATTTTCGTAGGTTATGCCGGAAGAGAGCGAGTTGTTTTCACCCGGACGCTTTTCAATGAAGGTTATGAAGCAGAAACGCTGAGGCGAACTTTGGTGGAAAAAGGGCTCGCGCTTTTACGGAAAGACGACCCTGAAGATTCGTCTACGATGCGACTCAGGGTTATTGAGAAAGACAAACTATGGGTGATCTGGAACTCGGGGGAAGGTATTACCTTTCTGAAACCCGAAAATTATTAACGGAGGGAACTATGAAAGAATTTGTTTTGAATCAAATTCAAAAAGCGTTTGTACGGCTCAAGCGTAGCCTGCTGATGATCCTGAAGGCCCTATTCATTATTTTCGTGAATCTGGCATTCTGGCTACTGCCCTTGGTGTTTATGGGCTGGATCGTCATGAGCAGGACGATATCGTTTGTGAGCGATTTTACTTCGACGGTAAACCCGCCAAGCGGTCAGTACTCTGCGCCAGTTCGAAGCGGCGGTGGATCGCAGAAATTTGACGCGGCTGGGATACTCAGGTCAGCTGCGTATCTGGTGCGGGAAAGTATGTTCTGGAAAAAATGAATGAAATGCGGCGGGGGAGATACTTCTCCCGCCGCAGATTTGTTGTTCTAGTGAAGGCCGAATGCAAGCGATGTTTCGATTGAACATATGCCGTTCGTAGCGTTCGTAACAAAGGCGAGATAAAATTCATGGGGAAGGAGTATTTTATTTCAGAGTTGCTCATCGGCCAATCTGTTGGCCTTAAAGAAACCGGCGATGGCCTCTGGCAACTTCAGTACGGTTTTTATGTGCTTGGTTCCGTAGATCTCCGCAAGAACAGGGTGATTAGCAACTAAAAACTGTA
>CAILMU010000029.1 GCA_903835325.1 uncultured Microcaldota archaeon
AGTCTGCCTGGCTATTATCATCAGGTCCACAGACTTGTCCAGTCTGACACCTTTGGTGTGGACCTTAAGTATCGCAGCCCTGCCTTTGATGTCCGGCCTGTCCACGACTATCTGCCTGTCGAACCTTCCCGGCCGCAGCAGCGCGTCGTCGAGGATGTCTGGCCTGTTGGTGGCTCCGATTATCTTCACGTTGCCCAGCGGGTTGAACCCGTCCATCTCGGCGAGGAGTTGCATAAGGGTGCGCTGGACCTCCCTGTCGCCCGAGGTAGCTATCTCCAGTCTCTTGGCCCCGACCGAGTCGATTTCGTCGATGAAGACGATTGACGGCGACTTCTCGCGCGCCATGTCGAAGAGCTCCCTGACGAGCCTGGCGCCCTCGCCGATGTACTTCTGGACGAGCTCCGAGCCTACGAACCTGATGAACGTCGCGTGCGTCTGGTGGGCGACAGCCTTCGCGAGCAGCGTCTTGCCGGTTCCAGGCTGACCTACCAACAACACACCTTTGGGAGGGTCGATTCCGACCTTCTTGTAGACCTCCGGCCTGAGCAACGGGTCCTCGACCGCTTCCCTGATGTCGCGTATCTGGTCCGCCAGGCCGCCTATGTCTTCGTAGGTTATCGTCGGCTTCTCGATTATCTCTCCGCCGCTGACAATCGGGTCCACCGACGGCGGCAGGACGCTCATGACGGCCAGAGTCTGCTTGTTGAGAGCCACGCGCGCCCCCACGACGATGCTCTCCTTGGTGACGTACTCCGCGAGATTGACTATGAAATCCGGGCCGGTCGTGCTCTTGACTACGACCTTCCCGTCAGATAAAATGTCCTTGACGTTGCCTATGATGAGCGGGGGGCTCTTCATCCTCTCCAGCTCGAACCGGAGGCGCTGTATCTCCTTCTGCATCCGGATTATCTCGCTCTGAACGTAGCGCTTCTCCCCCTCGTTCCTGCGCACCTCTTCCAGAAGGGACGCGTTCTTCTCTTCGAGGAGCGCTAGGCGTTCCTCCAACTCCTTAGAAATATCTTCGCTGGAATTTTCCCCTTCTGACATTGGTGGCACCGGACATCAACTATATATCCGTATGCCGTATATTAGGTTTGCTCCGAGGATGGATGGCCATGATTTGCGAGCTATGTGGTGAGGATTTCCCGACCCTTCGTTCTGTCAAGATAGAGGGCAGCGTCCTGATGGTCTGCGGGGGCTGCTCCAGGTTCGGCGAGGGGGTGCAGCAGAAGCCGAAGCAGGGCGAGACTCCGCCAACCGTGGTCGCGGAGCGCCTGGTGATGCGCGAGAAGCGCATGCAGGAGATATGGGTGAGCTAATTATAACCTACACACCGAAAAAATTAGGGGCATCCTCTACGAATGTGACCATAACATCGGATGATCCTGCCGCCCCTGTAATAACAGTGCCCCTGTCCGGGCACGGGACCTCGGCGGCTACCGCTTATACGACACATAGGTCAATAGGTACCGGGGGTCAGATATTGGATGATTTTGGTTGATATGGGCAGTGTTTAAACTGCCCATATTTTATCCTTCTTCGAAAACCCGCTCCTTTAGGGGCGGGATGCATAATCAGTCCCATAAGATCGTGTTTAGGCGACGGTCGTTGATATGGGAATCAACCCTGTTTACGGGGTGGTAGTTCAAT
>CAILMU010000030.1 GCA_903835325.1 uncultured Microcaldota archaeon
GGTATAGACCCGGTCGAAACCAGGTATCGAGTTCAGGAACAGCCCCCGGTAAAGGTTCGAATCATAGAAGCTCCCCTTCCTGTCCTCGTAGCCGGATTTGACGACCCCGCCTTCCAGCCAGATCGGTTCGTCGGTGTAGAACAGCGTGACCGCGACGACATCGCCCATATGATAGGTGCCCTGGATATAGCCGCTCCCCTGCAAGAAAGCCTTGTTCAGTTTCAAATCCCCGTTCGGGTATGTCTCGTTCAGGTAATATGTCGTGTTCAAGGACTGGCCATTCGCCAAGGTGGCTGGGCCGACGCAATATGTCGGCACCGCTTTCACCACCATGCTGCAATACTGGATGATGTTCGCATCCGTCGGCTTCACGCACTCGGGCTCGTAATACGGCGTGTACCTGGTGCCGATGAAGACGGGCTTCTGCGGATCCGCGGTGTCATAGACATCCTGGAATATCTTGTAGGCCGTATAACCGGTCTTGTTCGAGATAGTGGATATCGTGCATGGATTCGAAGAGACGTAGACTGTTTCCCATAAGTGGTCGGCTTCGCATTGAGATTGCCCGGGGCTCAGGCTGACATTGGTATCGTTGTCACGCGCGCAGGAGAGGTAGTTGAGGGCCCCGTATTTTCCGCCGAGGCCTCCTTGGCCGGCCACGAGCTCCATATCGAAAAGCGCGTACTCTGAGCTGTGCGCTTTCATGAATGCGATTAGGTCCTGCGGGGTGCCGTCGATATAATCGTGCGCGGTCTCCTGGATCATTGCTGCCGATGCATGATCGTTCCTTGTGACCGCGAATCTGAGCGCGAAGAAATTCTCCCAGTGGCCGTAATCCCACCAGGATGTGATGCGCGAATCGTTCGCGGTATTGTCGCGGAGCCATTCCATGGAGTCTATCCAATAGTTCGGGATGCGCTGGCACCTGAAGGATGCGGCAGTGTTCTCCCAAGCTGGCGCTTTCGAGGAATCGCTGATATAGCTGTAGTTGTCGTATATCGAGAGCAAGCAGAGCTCCTGGTCGTACTGGTAATCGGTCCCCTTCGATGCATAACCCAGCGGGTCCTTCGCTGCTGCGCAGACTGTGGCATCCGTTCCGCCGGTCTGGTTGCAGAACTGCTGGAATTTCGGCGCCAGTGTCGCCGGGTTGTTCTGGTACAGGGGCTGGATGGACCCCCATACAAGGGAATCCGCGAATGCGTTGAAGGTGAACTGCATGAAGATGAGGAAGATGCCGAGCACGATGGCTGCCTTGAGCATATGCCGTGATAATTCGTCTCCGCTCCAGGCGGAACGGATGCTGTTCGCGGTCTTTTCAACCCATGCCTTGTCGATGAATGACATTGCCAGATAGACCGCGCCGGCAAGAAGCCCGAGCCCTCCCCAGATTATCAATGTCTCGTGTTTGTAGGCGAATTGGGATAGGATAAGCGCCAACCCCAGGACACCGAGCACAACGACCAGGAACGCGTTGCGCTCGTTCTCATCGTACTTCTGCGAAGCTGCGTATGCGATGACCCCAAGGACGTATGCGATAGCGACAGCGAGCATCACTGAAGCGTATATCGTGTATTTGGCTTTGATGATGCCGACTATGAGTGGCGGCATGATGATGGCCAGCATCAGGACGAACATGCTGTCCTCCTTCTTCTGGAAGAAACGGATGAGCGAATAGGCTATGCTTCCAATGAAGATGAATATCCACAGGAGCAGCAGGCTGTTGTCGCGGTCTGAATAGGCGACAGCGCTGTTGAGGGCTTTGTTCAGCAGAAGCACGGAAAGAGACAGCATGGCATTGACAAGGTCGGATATGGGATAGAAGATGCCGCTGGCTATCACTGTGAGCGATTTGGTGATTGAATCCATCTGGGTGGCTGTGCCGAAGAATGTCCGCAGGGGCCACAGGATGGATGACACCGCCCCGCCATATGTATCAGCCACGAATCCCATCTCGGAGCTGAAATCGGTCGGAGCATCGCCCTGCTCGGCGATCGTTCGGTCCAGGGGATGTTTGTAGGTGGCGATGCTGAAACCGCTCGAAGCCACGTTCTTCACGATATCGCCTGCCGGAGTGAATGCATATAGGAGCGCGGCTATCAGGATGATGCCTACGAACATCATAGTTGCCCTGCCCTTGTCAGATACCTTGAGCCGGATCAGATACATGACAGCGGCGTATGCGATGAATGCCAGGAAGGGCAGAACGACAGTGAATGCCGGGAATCCCTGCTGGAACATGCCCGTGATGATGCAGCTGCCAAGAAGAGGGCCTGTGATGAACATGGCAAGCGCCATTATGACCATCTGCTTGAGCTCCTCGGGGCCATCCCCGCGGAGGAAGAGGAGCGTGGGCTGTATCGCCATGTATATCATGAATACTGACATGGCAAGGACCTGCGAAGAGCTTCCAAGGGAGACAGCAGCGAAGGCAAGGCCGGCAAGAAGAGGGAACCTGAGGTCGCCTTTGCGTTTGACGCTGAGCGCGAACATGGCGTAGAAGAAGAACAGCGAGAAGAACGCGTATGGCTGGACCTCCTGCTCTCCTGCCGAGAGCTTGAAGATGAAGACCGGGAGGAATGCGGCTATTCCCGCGGCGATTATGCCGAACTCCCTTTTCCCCAGGGAAGAGACCAGGAGATAGATGAAGAAGACGGCCAGCATGCCGGCGATAGGCGGGTACATGGAAGCGACCAAAGCCAATAGCATATTGTCGTGCCTATCTCCTGCATTGATATACGGCGCGCCTTTCGTGTAGAGCGAATACCAGGTGGATTCAAGATAGGAGATGGCGGGGATAGTACGGTGGCTCGTTGTTACTTCAGGATACCAGGCAGTGGTGTCATTGAATGGATTGTGACCGACCGCAAGAACCTGATGCGCGACATAGGTATAGAAGTACGGGTCGAGCTCATAGAACACCGGGCTGAAGCTCCCGACCCTGGCCATGTATGAGAATATCAGGATTATGAGGAGCGCCAGCGGTTTGATGAGCTCTTTTGAGAGCGTTATCTTGCCTGGTGTTATGGAAGAGAGCTTGAAA
>CAILMU010000031.1 GCA_903835325.1 uncultured Microcaldota archaeon
CGCGCAGGAAGTTGGAAGGGCATGCATAATGCTCGAGGAAGGCAGGCGCAACCTGATGTTCGACTGCGGGATAAAGCTGGGCGAGACGACCGAATACCCGCTCATCCATGACGACGAGCTGCGCAACGTGCGCAACATCACCATCTCGCATGCGCATCTGGACCACAGCGGCTACCTTCCCCATGTGTATTCCAAAGGCGCATCGCCGAACATATTCCTCACCAAACCTACCCGCGACCTGATGGGCGTCCTGCTTTCTGATTACCAGCGCATCCATGTCGGCGAAGGGAGGAGGCGCAAGATGTTCTCGATGAAGGATGTGGACAATGTGATGAAGGATGCCCGCATCATCGAGTACAACGAGCCATTCACCAGCGATTTCAAGGTGTCGTTCCACTCTGCCGGGCACATCCTGGGGAGCGCGCTGACAAGAATCCACGAGAACGGCGGGATACTCTTCACGGGAGACATCTGCACAAGGAAGACCCGCGTGCTGGATCCCTGCACCAGGACGGTGATGGCAGAGACCCTTATCATGGAGAGCACTTACGGAGGCAAGGACGACCTCATCCCGAGCTACAAGGAGAGCTACCAGAAGATGATAAAGATAATCAACCAGACCCTGGATAAAGGAGGCCATGTCATCATCCCGAGTTTCGCTGTGGGGCGCGCCCAGGAGGTGCTCCTAGCCCTCGACGACCACATGCGCTCCGGAGCGCTGGCGCCGACCAAGATTTTCATCGACGGCATGATAGGCAAAGCCATGAAGATATACCGCCACAACGCGTATTACGCGAACGACGACATCAAGAAAAGGATACTGATGAGCGAGGACGATCCGTTCAACAGCCCGAATTTCCACCACCCGAGGTCCAAGGCGAGGGATGACGTGCTCAAAGAGCCCTCCATAATAGTCACCACATCAGGCATGCTGACAGGAGGGCCGGTGCTCTTCTACCTGGATAAACTGGGCGCCGACCCGAGGAACACGGTAATATTCGTCGGGTATCAAGCGGATGGTACGCCCGGAAGCAAGATAATCGCGGGCGAAAAGCGCCTGATGGTGCGCGACCGGGAGATAAAACTGGGCGCCCGGATCGAGAGCGTGAAGCTATCGGCGCACGCGGATTTCAACGATCTCACGCAGTTCGCCCGTTCTATCAAGGGGCTGAAGAGGATATTCCTGATGCACGGGGAGAAGACGGACCTTTATGATGCCCTCGAGAGGGATTACGAGGTCGTGATCCCGAGGAATCTTGAGACTTATTCTATCAGGTGAGGACTGGGAGGGGATCGACGCTCCCTTCACCCAACCAGATTTATGCACATCCGTACGTCCTGAGCTCCGCTATATTTGTCAGGGATGAATCTGGAGGGAGAAGGAAAAAAGGATCAGGAAAAATAATTGAAAATATAAGAAAAAAAATCTACGAGACCTGCAGGCACTGGGGCGCAGTGAGATAGAGGTCTATCGAGCACGTGCTGGTCGAGGGGCCTCCAGGCTCGGTTATCGTGACGGTCACGATTTGGCCGAGGCTGTTCGTCGTGATGACCACGAGCGCTCCCGAAGAGGACTGGGAGGCGACATAATAGCCGGTCCCCGGGTTCCAGAGGATATCCGGGCAGTTCAGGTCCTCGTTGGGCCCGCACATCACGCTCAGGGGCACTGTGCCTCCGGGGTAGACATCGACTCCGAGATTGGCGTTCAACGTGCCTCCGCGGATGGTGCAGAAATCAGTGTGGCCGTGCGGCTTGTTCCCGCAGCCTGGACCTGTGCATTGGCAATTCGGGCCGACGCATGAGCAATTCGAACCGACGCAGGTCTGGTTCGATTCGTTCACCACTTTCAGGTTCGCGATAGCGACCCCTCCCAATGTGGGGTAAGGCGCTATCGTTATCTCGCCCAGGCCGTACTGGTGGCCTGAGACGACGGTGTCGCCCGCATCGAATGTTGCCCCGTGCACGCTCTCGTTGCTGTTGGAGCCGAGCGTTGTCGGGTTCAAAGCGTAAGACGCATCGTCAGGAACCGCCGGGACGCCGTTGACTGCGCAGTTCAGGTTGAAATACACCGAGCCTCCTTCCAGGACGTTGGCAGCATCAGGGTCGAAGGTGCATGTGTAGTTCGCCGTGTGGCCCGGGCCGGTGTTGTTTATCGTGATATTGGACCTGCAGACAGCGGTGCCTGAAGTATATTGCAAATATCCTTTGGACTGGTCCGAGGACGTCGAGAACGCGATGGCGTGCACGTTGTCCTTGAACATGAAATCGCCGTTCAGGTTGAGCCATGACCAGTCGGAGCCTACGCAAGGAACGGCAGGACCATTGGCGGTGCAAGCCACATGGAAATCGACCGCTTCCTGGGTCCCCATGGCATACACGTCAGGGTCTATGGTGCAGTTTGTCGGCGGAGGCGAGCTTGTCACGGTTATCGGGGACACATCCACTGCGCCCACCGCGTAAGGCGGCAGGTTTATCTCGAGGAAGCCGATACCGGTCAGGTCGCCGTTCCCGGGGTTGTTTCCGGCAGTGAAGGTCGTGCCTGAGACGCTCGAACCTGATGTGGAACCGAGAGCAGGCGGACCGACCACGTATTGCGCGGTGTCGGGCGGCGTCGGGTTCCCGTTATACGAGCAGTTGAATGTGAACGGTTGCGACTGGCCAGGGACCAGCGTCGAGCTGTCCGGCTTCAGGTCGCAGACATACGGAGGGGCTGTCGAGCTCACCGACAGGTCAGACAAGCACGTGGCATTCCCCGAAGAGTATGTCAGGTGGCCTGTGAGGCCGGGAGCGGAATCCGTGTAGGCGAGCGTGTACGAGTCGTTCGAATCGAGAAGGCCGCCATGGAGCCCGTTCATCCCCCAGACGCCGTTGACGCATGGCACCGGGTTGTTGAGGACATCGGTGCACTTGACGTTGAACGCGTAAGCGAGGTTGACTTCCATCGAAAGGTTCGATGGTATTATCGCGCAGTGCTGCGGTGTCGGCGGAGCGCCCGTCACATTGATGTCTGCCGAGCACCCTGCACCTCCGAGATACGGGTTCGGGTCGTTGAATATCGCGAAACCCCAGAGCTTTCCTGCGCTCTGGACATTCGCGGCAGTGAAAGTGGTCCCCTGCACGCTTGAGTTGCTTGTCGTGCCCTTGAGGGGCGAAGCGACGATGTAATCATAGTTGTCCGGGGTAGCCGGCGAACCATGATGGAGCGCGCTCAATGTGAAATATTGGGACTGCGTCTTGTACATCGTCGCAGGCGACGGCGCCATGGCGCATGAATAATTGGTGGCGGGACCTGGGTGGATGGACACATCCGAGTGGCAGGCGATCGAGCCGATGTTGAACTGCACCCAGCCGCTGGCACCTGGGCCGGATGTCGAGAAGCCGCTTGCGTGCGTATTGTCAGCGACATAGAATAATCCGTTCAGTCCGTTGGTCCAGTGCCATCCGTCGGTGAGCAATGGGAAGCTGCTGGTGCACGGCAATGTGGTGCCGTCCAGTTGCCTGCATGTGACCTTGAAGTTCCCTATCTCATGGACGCCCAGTGAAAGCGCTGTCGGATCTATGGCGCAGTCGAAGATGCCGTTGCTGCTCCCCAAGGGAAGCGAATCGTTGCAAGAAAGCGGCGCTCCGCAGACGTTCCCGACTGTCTGCGCGGTCAGGACCACGTTCGTGGGGCCTGATGCGCCTGGCTGTATAGCGAGGTTCACCCAGACGTCCTGGGTCCCTCCGACATAGATTATCGGTGAGTTCGTGTCGCTGTCATAGAAGCCGTTTGTCGAAGGGCAGAGGTAATCCGGTATGCCGAATACAGCGCAAAGCATGGAGTCCGTGGTTGCCGGGCTCGCCACATAGCCGCTGTTCGAGCTTGAGACGCCGGTTAGGACTATGGCCTGCTTGCCGGTGTTCGTGACAGTCATGTCTATCATGATGTGCTCTGAGCACTTCGGACCCTGCGTGGTGTGCACGCATTGGGTGAAACGAAGGTACTGGTAGTCGGAGGTGTGCGTCATGATGCATGCGCCTGAAGTCGAGGCAGGCTGAACATTCACGTTTATCGTGGCCTGCGTGCTGGAAGCTGATATCGAAGGCGAGTTCTGCCTATAATAATAGATGCGGAAGGCTGGGTCCGTCGGCTGTTTCAGTACGGCGCCGAAGCACGTGACCCCGTTTATGGAGGCTGCTATCGTGTGCGAGCCGGTGACCCCGGCTGTGAATGGCTGAGGCGAAAGCGCGCTCGCATCCATCGGGGAGCCGACATTCTGCCCGCGGTCTGTCACCTGGACGGTTCCTTTGCAGAACACATTGACATCCCCGCGCTTGTTGTAGTTGGGCACGCCGAAGCTCTGCTCGTATGTCATCGATTCAGGGACGAAATACAATGAATTGAGATCTGAAGAATCCACGCTGGCCTCATCAGGCCTGTTGGTGAAGAAATCGAATGTCCCGCCGTTCAGCCACGCGATATTCTGGTTGTAGTTGCTGGAACCGCCCATCATGTCGCTGAGCTCTTCGTCCATGGGGTATGGCGTCCTGACATCCAGGTTGCTCACAGCCCATTTCGAATTCGTCGTGACATCGGGCGTCACAGTCACAGTAGCGCCTTTGCAGATCGTGTTCCCGGGCTGCACGCTGTTGTAGTTGGTGCCCCCGATGAGCATGCCTGAGGGCACCGAGACCTTGATGGCCGCTTTGATATTCATGTCCGTATCGACATGGTATCCATAGCTCGACAGGCTGTTCTGGAAGTCCGCCTGGACGCTGAATACCGCGGCTCCAAGTATCAGGAGCATACAAAGGATTTTGGCTGAACTGTGCATAACATCCACCCCTAGTGATCATTTCATGTTGACTACTGCCGGAACCAGCTTGAGCACGTTGTATCCGTCTGCGAGCTGTCCGTCGTTAAGGAGGGACAACGCCTTCTGGACGCCCTCATCCGTCTTCATCCAGGCCATGCCTGGTTTCTCCATCTCAGAACGTATCGTGTTCGCAAGCGAAGCCGCCATCAGCTTGTTCGTAGGGTTCGTGCCCGCGATTTCCCCTGCTCGTTCGAATCGGGATTTGAAATCGTCGCTGAACTGCGCCTGGGTCGGCGAGACCGATACCGCGGCTGACCTGGTAGGAACGGTTTTGGCTATCGGCGCTGCGCTCGTCTGGCCTCCGGCTGTGGCGGTTGTTCCTGCTCCTCCTGTATCGAAAGTGTATCCGAGCAGGCCGGTGACGAATGGCGATAATCCGTACGGTGCCCTCCCGGCGCCTTGCGGTCCGTTCTCCCACATGACTCCGCCACGGGCACCGAGATCGAAGCGCCCTACCTGGAACACTATCTCGCCCCCGATCGTGTAGGTGTTGATACCCGGGCTCTTCTCTGCGGTGTTGTAGAGGTCGCGCTCATATCGTGCGAATGCGCCGAAGTTCCTTACTCCGTTCCTCATGTTCTTCTCGAAAGTCTCGAGGCTCACTTCGCCGCCGAGCCTGAATTGCTCCATGTATTTGGAGAGTATCGGCGTCACGAGGAGCTCCATGGTCCGGTTCTCGCTATCGGCGATAGTGAAAGCCGCGGATTCCCTAAGGATGAACGCGTTCTTCGGGTCTGCCCCGAAAGCGGATGCGCTCAGCCTCTTGAAAAGGCGGATAGGCGGGAGCTTCTCCCCTGCCCATCCTGCATTGTTAATCTCGAAACCATATACCCCTAGGTAAGGACCTTCGTGGTTACTGTTCAGCGTAATGGGCGCGCCTGCTCCTGGGATGTTCACAGATTCGTGAATATTGGACGTTTCGTATCCGCCCGTGCAATACAGGGTTATCTCCATAGGGTGCCCCCACATGGCACCGAATGTGGCATATCCTCCGACACCCGCGGCATGGCCGTGTTCGGTGATTCCCACTGAAACGCCCTGGGCGCTAAGAATCCCGGATCTTTTCAGGAAATTATAATATAACATGGCTCCGAGTTCAATCGGGACGACCTGCAGCGCGTTCGCGACTTTCTTGTCGAAAGACAAATCACCGGTGTTGCGGTCAGGTTCGTACCTTATCCTTCCGGTTGTGCGCGCCTCCTCCCACTTCTGCCCGGCAGGAAGAGGAAACCTCACGCGGAACTGCATGCCCACCATGATGAGGGCGCGTCCTTCGAATTTGGCATTCGCTGATGCCAGGACTGCCAGGACGATGTTCTTGAACGGCGAATTGCCGAGGTCCTGGAGCGCTTTCTGTATGTCATGGTTCTTCAGGTCCTGGAGAGCCCGCTGGTAAGCTTGCGCTTCAGCGGAGTTGCCATTCTTGAGCGAGTCGCTTGCGACGGAATTGAGCGCATCTATGGCTGCCTGATAATTGGCATCGGTCGGGTTCGATACGCACGCTGCAAGAGCATCCGCCGCACCCTGGGCTTTGCCCCTGTCTCCGAAGAATTGGCTGGCGTCAGGCCCGGGATCCTGCACCTTGGGCACGAACGTCTGGTTCTGCGCACCGTCGCTGAATATGTGCCATTGCTCGGCGCCATAGGTCCTGGGCGTGGCTATCTGCTGATCCCTCTGGCCGGTCCTTGCCTCTTCGCCTTTGCCGCCGGCGTATTTCGTTGTCTCGTCCGGAAGCCCGGACAGTATCAGCATTAGGTGGCGCATCTGCTCGCGCAGGTTCCCTGTGTTGAATTCCTCGTAGTTCTCCTTGCCGGCATTGCGCTGGAGCTTCTCTATGACGTCCCTCGCCTGTTCGGAGCGGATGCCGGCATCAGCCTTCACTTTCACCCAGCTCACCATCCAGTTGATGGCGCCGATGACCTGGTTGTCCATGGCTTTGGCGTCGAACTTGGAGACGTTCATGGTGTTGTTCCAGATCTGCCATTCCTGCGGGTTCGCCTTCTTGTCTGGCTCCCCAGAGCGCATGAGCTCGCGGATGTAATTGAGCCGGACTAGGTTCGCCGCTAGGTCGACCTTCGACATCTTCGGGTTGAACGGGTAGTATGGCGATGCCTTGTTGTTCAGGTTTGCCGCCATGTTCGTGATTATCGATACCTCTGATTCCTGGGCCGGTGCCGCCTTTCGCTGCGTTTCTGCCATGTTTAGTCACCTTAGACGGTGAATGCTAATGGTATTGGAGCGCCAGTATATATAAAACGCTCCGGTGACGCAACGAGGGCGGCATGGGCGATAGCCAGAGTCGCGGCGAGCCTTTTAGCTTGCCTGCCTGCTCCATGATTGCTCCTTGCCTTATGCGTTCCCTCACTGATCATTCTACTCCACCTCCTTCTGATAAACGTCAGTTGACAACTTCCACCGCTTTCAAGGCGACTGCCCCGTGGACACCGGTTTGACCACTATCGACGCATGCGAATGCACATCAGTGAAATCGAGCATCGGGTAGTGTATCCCGTTCTCCGTGTAGGTCCGTCCTGCCGCCACCCAGTTGTTGTATTTCGTTCTTGTCCATAACACGGATATCGGGACGAAGAGCGCCTTGTGGCTTGCGTTGAAGGCATCGGACGACAATTTGGTGTCCAGTTTCACCTCGAAAGTCCCTTTGTCCAGCAAAGCGACGACGTCGGTATCCCTGACCGTGCCGTTGGCCTGAGCCATGGGCTCCAGCGTGCCTGGTTTGACCTTCACCACGATATCCTGGCCCGTAGCGACGGCCTGGCCCTGGGCGTTGACCACTTGGGCATCGCGGATTATCGTCGCGGTGTAGCGCCTCTTCGAACGGTCTTTCTCGCGCAGGTCGTCAGGATGCAGCAGATAGATTCCGCTCTCCCCGCGTATTCCGTATGTTTTGCGCAGATCGTGGAAAGCGCCGCCGTAGCTGTCTATCACCATGTCGGGCATGCCGCTTTTCACCCACCGATCGAACAGCGTGAATGTCGTTGACTTGTTATCGGCATTCGCGGTGCCTGTGATATCGGAGACCTTGAAGGACGCCAAATGCATCCCTCCTTCGGTATACTTGTCCTTGTGGCTTTTCGCGTAGTATTTGATGCCGCTCACGACCTGCGGTACAGGTATCGGAGGCAGAACCAGCTTGTCCAGTTCCGGGTCGGTCAGATCCGCCATCGCGACCTGCACAAGCTCTATCGTAGTGTGCGGAGCCGCGCGCGAGGTCATGCCGTTCAGGTAGTTGCCTGATGGCGCACCGTTCATCTGGCCTGAGTATTCGGTCGCTTTCCCGAGCATCTCCAGGCCACGGAACACGTATTTGACCTCTGGGTGGTCATTGACTGATACCATGTTCAGCCTCTTCATCAGCTCGTCCTTGTCCTTGCAGCCGAACTTCTTCACCAGCTCGTCGACAGTCTGGTTGCCCCAGGTCACCCATCCTTTGACTATGGAGCTGGATGAGGCGTTCACGCCGAGGATGGCCTGCTCGGCGCTCAAGGCGCCGAAGCCCAATGTGGTGGTGCTGACATATGAATCGTATGCCTGGAACGGATTGTATCTCTGCTGACGCAGGATTGCAGGGGCTTGGGTGTCCATGAAGACCCTGAGCTCGCGTTCGTGCTCGACCCACATGCTTCCGAAATACGCCTGGTCGAGCTCTTCGTGCCAGTCCTGCCAAGGCGCCCTCTGCGCGAGCTCCGCGTTCTTGGCATCTACTGTGACTGTCTTGTGCTCGTCTGTGCGCGAGTCCGTCGGCCTCCTGTGGCCGAGGAATAGGTTCGCGCTATTGGAGGTGGCGCGCCCGGTCTCGAAGCTAGCGATAGAGAGGGCGTAGTCCCAGCCCTGGTATTTGGCACCAGAGCCGAACAGGGCCGTAACGCCGAATCCTGCATTCTCCCGATTGTCTGTCCACATCATGAAGTAGCGTTTCGCGAACTCGTTGCTCTGCTCGAACCCGGCCTTGTCGAAATCGGTGGCGGTTTCCGGGGCATACATGTTCAGCTTGTCCTTCTCCTTCTTGACCGTGTATGATTTGGTGCCGATGTGCAGATAGAGCGCCTTCCCTTCCTCGAGATTGCCCATCGCTGCGATTTGGCTCTCTGTGATGATGGATGGATCCATTTTGTTCTTTTCCATCGCGGCCTTGAACGAACTGGCGTCTTTTGCGCTTAGGATCGGGGTCTCCTCTGGGACCACCTTGAAGTTGTTGTAGAGGGTCATCTCGCTGAAATATGCCAGGTCGTCCGTGGTGCGGTGCGAGGCAGGCGCGAGCATGTTGATGGCGTCATCGGCCATCTTGCGCGTGATGAGCGGGTAGTAGGTGGGCTTGAAATCAGGCTCCTGGAAATTGAGCGCGAAGATGCGCTTGGCGTCATCGATGGTCTTCTTCGCGTTCTTGACAGCCTCGGATGAAGCTGTCAGCGAGGACGGGCGCATCTCCGGGTTGTTGAGGAACATCGTGGCTTCCGACAGAGCGAGTATGCCGACGGTCATCTGGTAGATGCTGTCCGCCGCCGCGACCATCTGCGGTATCTTGATGGTCTCGTCATCCGGATTCTGGATATGATTCCTGTTGGTTTCGATCCAGGAGACCCATTTCTGGGCCGTCTGCATGACCGGGTCGTCTTTGGCCAAGGTGGCGATAGACATCGCGCTTTTCAGCTTCTCGCTGATTTGAAGTATCCTGTACCTCTGGTCCTTGTCGAGGAGGGTAAGGTACCTTTTCTCTTTCTTGTCCTTGTCGTATTTCTCCACCAAGCCGTCGAAATAGTTTTGGTACTCGGTTTCGCAGATGGCGCGCTGGCTGCGGAGGGCTGCCCAGCTGTCGGAGAGGGCGCTGCGCGTGCCGGATGGCTCCGAGGAGAATTGTATGACGTTGTTGATGAAATTCTGCGTAGTTATTGCGAGCTTCTTGGAGTAGTTCTGGCGCAAATCCTGCCTTGCTAGGCGCTCGAGCTCGGATTTCTTGAAGACCCTTCCGGGGAACTGCATCGCCATAGCCCTTCTTTTCTCTTCGATCAGGTCCTTCTGGTCGAAGGCCGGGAGGAGTACGAACACATCGAAGTTCGGGTCGCGCATGACGATGGTCAGGGCAGAATACGTCGTCCAGAAGGTCGTCCTCTTGCCGATATCCGCACTGTCAAGCCCGTGCGATTTCACGAACGCGAATCCGTCCGAAAGCAGCTTCACCGAACGGGCGTCATAGCGCATGGGGAACAGATGCGATGCGACATAGTAGTATGAGACCTTGTCCCTGCTCAGGTAGTTCTCGACTATCCCTGCCCTCGAGTTCCATTCGGCCGCGACCTCGTCTGAGCTGTTGTGCAGGATCGTGTCGCCGCGCTTGGAGGTGTGGTAATAGCGTTTGTTCTCAACCGTCTTGGCATCTGCCTCGGGGTTGGTTGCCTTGGCCTCCTTTACTGTCGTGGGTATGTGATCAGCGGTTTCCGCGGCAAGCAGCGCATCCTTGTCCGCGAGCCCGGAAGTCCTTGCTATCTCTGAGTTCTTGCGGTTGAAATCGATGATGAAGCGCGCAGCCTTGCGGATGGACGCCTGCTCTGTCTCGAATGTGGATTTCGCGTCAGTGACCCCTTTCTGCGCAGCCTTCTCGTCCTTGTTCACAAGTGAGTCGCGTGCGGCCTTCAGGTTCTTGATTATCAAGCGCGCGGCAGTATCGCCGCAATATATCGTGTTGTCGGCCATCGCGCGTATCGAGTCCGCTGTCTGCCCGGTATACGTGCGAAGCGACTGCTTTATGGAATCGACTTCTGCGTTTATGCTGACCAATAGGCCCTGAGGCACGTTAGCCTCCTTGCGGGCCACCTTGGATTGGACGGCGTCTATCAATGCCTGGGCTTCTGTGTTCTTCTTCGCAAGCGTCTCGAGATCCGCGCCGGTCGGCTTCTTCTTGTTGAGAAGCGTTTGCATCGCCGCCGCCTTGTTCGATGCGTCCGCCCTCTGGGCGGATGTGGCCGCGGCGCCGAGTTCGGTCTTCGGTTTCGATATCGTGTTGAGCGTTTCGATAGTCGTCTGGTAAGCGTCACGCTTGGCGTCTGTGAGCTCTGGTGTCTTAGTCTCTTCCTGGTTCGGCTGCCCGGTCTTCTGCTGTGTCCCTGCTTCGTCCTGCTTCTTCGGGACAGCTCCGCCCTTCACTGGGCCGGGAGTCGCCACGACTGCTGGCTTCTCCTCCTGTCCCTGTGCTTGGGCCGAACCTGCCGCCACCCCTGCAAGAGCAGCAGCGAGAGGTCCTGACGATGTCGCATCGCCGACGGCTCTTGTCGCCATCTTCTTGACCTGTTCTATGCTGGCATTATCGAAAATTGGGTTCTCAGGCCGGTTCAGCAGAGTGTTGAGCTGCTTGGTGAGCGAGATGAATTGGTCCTTGGGTTCGGCGCCTGTGAGATCGAAAACTGATTTCCCGAGGCGGGTGTTGAATGGGCGCAATGCGTCCAACCATAGGTTGCGCAGCGTCGCATTGGACCATTGGAAACCTACGGTCTGGGCCGCGTTTCCGGGAGACTTTTTCTGCAGTTCGAAGAATTCTAATGTCTTCTTTATAGGCTCGTCAAGCTTCTTCAGGAGCTCGCTCCCTTCCTTGCTCGACATCGCCCCCTGAGCCGCAGCGACATTGCCGCGGGTATCCATCACTACCCCGACTGGACCGAACGCCATAAACGTAGCACCCATTATGAAGTACTTGGCCAAGGTTCTTGCGGCCAAGCTTTTCATTGTAGTTCTGGCATTCGCTGGGCTAGAATTTAAACCGTGTGCCTCGGATCCGAATGCCGATTTGCGACCTTTCATTATCATAAATGTTCCACCCTGAAGATGCATTCTATTAATACATCAATATATATAATCTGAAACAAATAATTTATAAACCAATCTCACATGTGCTAGTTTTACCACATCAGCCAGTCCCCCTCCCAGAAAAACCAGCGGATTCGATAACACATATTATTACTAGAACCCATTATAAATAGTAATTATAGAAAGGAGAGGAAGGTGGGGGAAGACCAGAATCAGGAAAACGTCAGCTACTTTGCGAAGCTGCGTTTTTGGGCCTGTTCTTTCCATCCACGAGTATTATTTTCGGCTCCAGAGTTTCGTCTTTCTCTATGATGCTGTAGGCTATGATGATAATCTTATCGCCAGGTTTCACCAGCCTGGCCGCGCCTCCGTTCGCGCAGATTTTGCCGGAGCCTTCCTTGCCTCTTATCACATAGGTGTCCAGCCGCGCCCCGTTGTCTATATCCACGACGCTGATTTTGTCGAATTCGCGGATGTTGGCCAGGTCGAGCAGAAGGCCGTCCACTGTCAGGCTGCCTTCATAATGCAAATCGGCATCCGTGACCGTGGCGCGATGGATCTTGGAGCAAAGGACTTCGCGTGATGGCATGTTCATGGACCCAGTTTTCTGATTACGTCTATGCACAGTCCTCTTTATATCCGGACTCCAGTCCTGTGAACCGCGGCTTGCCAATTAAAAAATCTTTAGCAGGAAACCACACCAGGTGATTTTTGATGAATACGGCAGAGCATATGGCGCAGGCTTTTATAGGCGAATGCATGGCGAGGAACAGGTACACGATGTACGCGAAGGTCGCCCGGACCGAAGGGTACGAGCAGATAGGCGGTTTGTTCCTGGAGACGGCCGAGAACGAGCGGGAGCACTCGAAATGGTTCTTCAACATGATGAATATGGCCGCGGAGAAGAAAGCCATGAAGAAGGTGCATGTCGAATCCGATGTGCCGAACGTCTTGGGGAACACTGTCGCGAACCTGAAGGCGGCCATAGCCGGCGAGCACTACGAGAACTCGGAGATGTATCCTGAGATAGCGGAAGTGGCGGAGAAGGAAGGCTTCCCGCAGTTCGGGACACGCGTCCGGATGATCGCCCGGGCAGAGCTCCACCACGAAGGGAGATACAAGCAACTGCTCAAAGTGATAGAAGACGGCTCGGTCTTCAAGAAACCAGCGAAGACTTATTGGGTGTGCCGCGAGTGCGGATACGTCCATGAAGGGACCGAGCCTCCGTCGAAATGCCCCTCCTGCGACCACCTTAAGGCGTTCTACCAGGTGCTGAGCGAGAATTACTGAGCGGTGCAGGAGAAAGCGGCAGGCGCGCCTGCCCATCCTCTATTTTCATTGATTTTTAGTATTTACCACAAAAGCATAGCATTATGAACTCCGGCTCCGCAATACATAATCAAGAATAAACAAAAAAATTCAGGTTTTCTTTATCTTATCGTATTTCCAAATCAGGATCTTACGAAAAGGGCATTTTGTCCTCCTCCGCAGAAAATCTAGCAGATGAAGATAAACAAAATCGAATTTTAGTTAAACAAGGTGAAAACAAAAATGAAATTCAAGGAGTTGAGCATCAGCGGTAGGACTATCGCTGCGCTGGAAGAGATGGGATATATCGATGCGACTGAGGTGCAGGAGAAATCCATACCTTTGATACTGCAGGGCGAGGACGTTATGGTCCGCAGCCAGACAGGGACCGGGAAGACTGCGGCATTCGGAATAGGATTGATAGATATCATATCCAAGGACCGGAGCAGGAAAGCGCTCATACTCGCCCCCACAAGAGAGCTCGCTGCACAGATAACGAACGAGCTGAGATCTATTGCCAAGCACCACAGATTGGAGATTTTCGCGGTGTACGGCGGGACAGGCATGGGAAAACAGACCGCGCTGATAAGGCGCGGGTTCGACATAATCGTCGCGACTCCGGGCCGCCTCCTGGACCATATGCAGCAGGGCACCCTGAGATTGGATGCGGTCAATTGCGTGGTGCTTGATGAAGCCGACCGCATGCTGGACATGGGATTCAAACCTGATATCGATCGGATAATGGGCAGGACCAACAGGAACCGCCAGGTTCTGCTTTTCTCAGCGACCTTCGATCCGCCGATAGTCGCGATAGCGAAAAGCTATCTTACGTCCCCGCAATCGATAGAGATCGGCGCGGTGGGGAAAGTCGAGAAGATAGATGAGGAGTTCATCAAGCTAGAGCGGGCCGAGAAGCAGGACAGGTTAAGGGAGATAATCAAGCGCGAACCCATGTCAAGGACATTGATATTCGTCGCATCGAAAAGGAATGTCGAGAACGTCTGCAAAAGGCTGAACCGGGATGGGATCGAAGCGAATTACATCCATGGCGGCCGCACGCAATCCCAGCGCGAGAAGACCATACGCGGATTCCAGGAAGGCGCGTTCAGGATACTTGTCGCTACTGATGTCGCTGCGCGCGGGCTCCATATCGAGGATATCTCGCACGTAATAAACTACGACCAGGCTGACAGCACCGAGATGCACACGCACCGCATCGGAAGGACCGGCAGGATGGGCAAAGGCGGAAAAGCGATAACTTTCGTAGAGACCGACCCGTTGCCGAAACGACCGAGGGGCGGGCACAAGAACCGGAGTTTCGGTGGTGGATACAATCAACGGCCGCAATCCGGCGGAAATGACAGACGCCCGTCGCATGGGGATCAAGGCGGCTCATCCTATGGACGCAGCGAAAACAGCTCTTCCAATCCATACGGCCAGGGCACGCAACGCCCTTATTCTCCGGGATTCAGGAACAGGCCCAGGGACAGGAGAAACCGGGAAAGAAAGCGTGTTTGACCGTTGATTTGTGCGATGGAAATACATAAAACACTTTCCATATAATATTACCACCGATGATACAGGATTCCCAGAAATCTCTGATGTCGCTCAGGCCCGGACAGCTCTATTTCGGGACGAAGCATCTCAAGAGGATAGTCGGAACACTGGAATCCGCTGGATTCAAGCGCATCCGCGGAAAGGAGCTCGTGGAGAGCAACCCGGACCAGTTCTGGGATGAACCGCCCTCGCGGGTGAGGGGCGGGGTGTGGAACGCGGTATACCGCAGATCGCTATTCACCGAAGAGGATTCCCGTTGCTGGCTGGATGCCAAGATAGACGTGAACCCGTACCTGGGCAAGATAAACGGGGGAAAACAGCCCCTGGATATGGAGAGGGCGCGAATCACGTTCGGGCTCATCGAGGAAGATATCGGCATGGTAGGCAAAGCCATAGCCGAGCTCGAACTGGAGAAATCGCTCGGGGCCGACATCTCGAAGCTCGAGGCGATGATCACCCATTATCCGTTCAGCACAAGCGTCAGGCTCGCATTCAACCAGCTTCCTGAGTATGGAGAGGATGGGGAAGCCAGGACAGCCAGGAGGAACAACAGGCTGATGCACGACGTCATCGCGATAGCTTGCGAAGGGGAATTGATTGTTGCGGATTTCTCCCTGATAGAACCTGAGAGGTATGTCAAGGAGATGATAGACACAGCAAGAGACGTCCATGAGGGGCTGATAAGTTTCAAGACCGCTTCGCATAAAGTGAAGATAGCGGCATACGGCAATGAGGCGAAGGGTCTCGAGAGGGAGCTTGCGATGCTGGACCCGGATGACACCGAAGGGCTTGAGAGATTGATAGAAAGGCACGGCGGAATGGATGCTTTCCTGAAGAATTACGAGGGCATGCGCACTGATGCAGAGAAAAGCTGGAGCGAATATATGGAGGAGTTCGCCATGCTCCTTGATTTGTCAAGGCCGTTGCTCCTGAAGGTCCGGCCGATGCTGCAGAACGCCCATCTGGACACGGAATTGACGATTGCGGAGATAGTCGTCACATTGCACATGCTGGATGAGCACGAAGCGAAGGAGCTGGATGCGCTTCTCGAGATGCTCAGCTGGGATCTGCCGGGAGTCATCGATTATTCATATTCGACAAAAAGGCTCAAGAACGACCTCATCAACGGCTACGAGGCGATAAGGACCATGCTCGCGATGAACGACACGTTCCAGCATATCGCCGGCCTCATCGCGGACAGGTATGTCTCTTTGGAGTTAGCCGGATCGGAAGGCGAAACTGGAGATGCCCAGGACTACATGGACGACATCAGGGACGCCGTGCCGATAGATCGCAGGGTCTGAATGGGGACAGACAGGGTAAGAGAAATTGTGGGGGAAGATACCCCAGAACCGTTCTGGGAGCAGAGGCAGACCGCAACCGCCGAATGTGCTTCTGGGACGAGAAGGATATAAAGCGAGGTCTGAGGGATTTGAACACCCGAGATGATAAAATGAGAGATTTTTATTGAGGAGAAGCCCCGACCAGAGTCTTAATCCCCCTAGTCTGGGTCACTGCTTTTGAGGTTGCCTTTTTTCTGGCGCCTCGATCTTTATAGACGGATCCAATCTCTTGAGTTCTGCTGAAGTCAATACCTTCCCTTCCAACTTCGTGCCGCCCGGAATGGGCTTGGTTTCACCCTCAGGATGGCCTAGTGCTACCTTCTGCCATCTTGATTCAACTTCATGGCGTTTATGGGCTAATTCAACGTAATTGCCGTCTAATTCGATAACCTTTTTTTCCAATTCCTGCGATTTTTTTTGTTCCTGTGGGGTTAAATGCTTCTTAATATGGTCTATTTGAAACATCAAATCTACTCTTTTATTATGGTTACTTAATATTGTGATATCGCCTACCCCTAAAGCCATTTTGTCTAATTCCTGAACTTTTTGTTTCTCCTCGGGAGTTAATTCCTTCGATTTTCTACCTTTCCCAATTCTATCTATTTGAGACAACACACCCAGTCTTGCAGATTCAACGTCTTCTATTTGTTTATCTAAAGCGTTGAATTCTATTTGTATGCCTTGCATGGTTTTCGCTTGATCCTTCGTTACTTCTACGATGAAATACTCTTCGCCTTTCTTGCCTGTGAATTCGTTCTCCACTGTCTGCTGCCACCCAACGAAATAAACCTTATCTTCAGCCATCGCATCCCTTCGTATCATTTCCTCGGAGGGATTTATTGATGGCTTCTGATCGGGTTTTTCAGTTACCGATGCGGATACTGCCCCAGCTGGTACAGGAGCGTCCGTGTATTTCTTCGATACCGAATCCGTCTCTCCGCAGTTTAGAGCAGCCAGGCCCAATGCACCGGCTACGAGGAGATTTCGAAGCCTTTCTGAAGATCTTACATTCTTTGGTTTACCAGCGACGACAATAGTTCTTGCAGCAGAATCCATGGATTATTCTTGGCGGATTATCTTTATAATACCATATCTTAACACAATATTGCAGTACCAACTCGCCTGCCCTACCGGAAATCTCGCCATTCTTACATCTCCGGCGGTTGGGACTATTTTAACCTCTGTGTCCAATTGGACACTTTTCTGCCCTATTTTCAAGGAAACTCTAAGAAGATAGGTTAGTGAACTCAGAACGAGTATAATTGCAGGGGAAGGTACCCTAGAACCGTTCTGAGAGCAGGGGCAAACCGCAACCGCCGACTGAGCATCTGGGACGAGAGGAATATAAAGCGAGCTTCGGCCCAAGATTCACTTTTTCTTGTATCCGAACAATTTGTCATATGTCGGATGATCTACGAGGTAGAGTATGAACGCGACAATCTCGATTTGGTTTCCGTCGAGCGTATAGAGCATCCTCCAATAACCAGTCAATTCAATGCGGAAAAGGTTGGATACGTTCAGAGTTTTGGGGATTAAATTTTTCGGAACATTATCTCCATAGGTCGGATTTATCTTCAATAGCTCGGACTTCTGTTTTATTGACTTCAAAAGCTGGATTTCTTCCGAGTTGGTTATCCCCTTGGCCTGCTGCTCTCCGACAATCCGATTAAGTTCCCCGAACTGTTCTTTGGCCTGGTCCAACAGGATGACCTTGACTGGACGCTTGTCGCTCATATCTCCAACCCCTTCTCTTTGAGATTCTCCAGCTCGGCGGGGGGACGGTAAATCCAAACAACTCCTTTGGTTGTAATGAGTACTTTGCCGCTCTCTTGAAGGTAATCCAAAATTTGAATTAACGTAGAGTGCATGACTTGTTTTGGGAGCCTTCGTTTCAACTCTGAGACTTTGATTATCTCTTTTGCCTCTTGCAGCACCTTCTCTACCATTATCACTGTATTGAGGGTCGGTGAGTGCATCAGCTGGATTTGTTCTCCTTTCATAAGATATAGTTATGCAATATAAGTATATAAATATATCTATTTTCAATAAAATACGGTTTGGTGTGGTGGTAAAAAATATAAAATAACGATATATTTATATATGCCTTTAGCGTAATATACTTATGCAAATCACACCTGGAAAAGCCGGAATAGAAAATGCAACCGTAGTCTCGAAAGGGTTGCTTTTCAAAGAAGTCCAGGCAAATACAAGCATAGATGGGGTCAAAGTGAGTGTTTTTGCAAAGAAAGCCCCACTTTGCGATGCGGGCTATGCCGTTAAGATCGAAGTCCCTGGCATCCATGTGGAGAATCATATCGATTATCTGTATGGCTGTTATGATGTCGACAGATGCTTCGGAGGTCTCCAAAAAGATGGTGAGTATCCTTCCCAGGTCAGGTTAAAACGGGGGTTTACTCTAAAGGATAAGAGAACCCCTGTGCGTGAGGATGGAGGAAAAATGCTCGTCCATGGAAGACTGGGCGGAGTGATCGACAGACTCAATGATAACGAAACATTATCATTCGCGCTTCATGCCCCCCATTCGCTGTCCGAACAAATGCCCAAGATAATCGACCTGCTCTCTCAAGTAGCAAAAACTATCGGAGATAAGGTGTAATCTTTTTCTGCCTGATTCTCCGGAAAATTCCCGTAACACGAGACAGTGAACTCAGAACGAGTATAATTGCAGGGGAAGGGTCGGCAGACCCTCTCTGTGAGCTGATTGGCCTGAATTAGGCACTATAGTGTCTAATTGGGCACAGACCAATAAATAGTCCTTCCACCGGAGAGGATGGCATGGGAAAGAGTGGAAGACTGGAGTTGTACGACTATCCGCGCAGATTGGAGCTGAGCCTCCAGCAATTGCGAAAGCAGCAGGGAATATGCGAAGAGAATATCCGTGAAATTGAGACGTTCTCGAAAATCCGGTTAGCGAAAGGTTCGTCTCATGGGCGGGTAGCCAAAGTTGTCTATTGCATCCGGTTTCTTGCGCTATGGCTGGGAAAGCCTTTCCGGGAAGCAACGAAAGATGACCTTATCGCCTTGGTTGGCGAGCTGGAGAAGAAAGACTACGCAGAATATACGAAATATGACTTCAAAATCGTCTTGAAGATGTTCTATAAGTGGCTTAAGGGCAATGACGAGATTTTCCCGCCGGAAATATCTTGGCTGAAGCCGAGGCTCAAGAATGAGGCCCATAAACTACCTGAGGAATTGCTAACTGAAGAAGATGTCTTGAAGATAGCCAATGCCGCCAATACGATACGCGACAAGGCCTTCATA
>CAILMU010000032.1 GCA_903835325.1 uncultured Microcaldota archaeon
CAGCCACCGGAGCCTCCTGTATCGCATCGAACGCGTTCATCCCCACAAGCACCTTCTGCGAGACGGGCGAGGCACAGAGGACGTCGGGGCGCGCGCAGAGAGGTCCCTGAGCCCCTGGCGCCCGAGATCCCGGCTTTAGCGTCTGAAGCTTCGAGGGCCGACATTTTGGCCTCGAGGTCCGAAGCTCCGGGGGCCAAGGTTCTAGAGCCTGAGACCTCGGTCCCCGAGCCAGAGGCTCTAAATCCACCGGATCGACGTCTGGGGGCACGGACGTGGACGACCGAATCGATTATAGAGGAGCTTCCTGAGATAAAGCTGATTCATGACCGTGTTCGTCGATGGCGTCGCCTGTTATACAAGGGCAATCTTCAGGGTGTTGAAGGTAGAAACGTACTGTTGCACTCTGCTCCGTTAGTGGTTGCCAGGCTGATGAAGAGGGTCATTCCATCGAACCCGTGGTTTTCGCCTGCGAAGAGGTACTCTGATGTGCATTACTCGGCGCTTGGCAGCTATCAGCCACCCGGGGAACCACAGGAGCGAATGTTTGGGTATCAGACTGTCTGTTTTGATGGCAGATCAGGAGAGTTATACCATAACTATTTTGTTCAGAAATCTGTCTACTGGCTTATGTCCCAGATTCGTGAAGGACGGATTCCTTCCCCTGATGATGAGCTAGCTGCACCCGCGGATCAGGGGGCGGACGACGTGAAGGCCGATCGTTCGAGGAAGTACACTATCCATCTACACCTCAGGACGATCGAGGTCAGGCACGCCATTTCCGGGATCTGGACGATCTGTGTGCCCGAAGGAACGGACGCTTACTTTCCTCAGCAGTTGCCTCATAGCTGAAGGGATCACGCAACTGCGTGCTTTGCCCGAATCGCAAACTGTTCTTCGGTGACCTTTCCCCCGTTCCAGTACCAGTCTACGATCGTATGGCCTGCGAGGATGACCCGTGAGGGTCCATGACGGGCGTCCTCGTGCCATGAGATCTCCTCGGCAATCTCGTCGGTGCCCGGGCAGAAGTGCCGTTCTAGCCCTTCCTTCCTGCCGTGCTGGTATGGAATCGATATTGCCAGGATGCCACCTTCGTACAGACATGTCTCGCCGTGAAGTTCGCCGAGATCCCAATGCCGCACGCATAGCGGTTCTCCAGAATCACCGAACTCCGATGAACAGCCGTGGAGGAGCCCATCAGCGAGCTCTGACGACTCTTTTACAAACCCATTTGGATAAAACGTTTCGCGAAGCACGACGTCGCCTCGGTTCCACCGCTCGCGGGTCCTCAGGACTCCAAAAATGGTTCGATCCATTTTCAGACCGGTGCCATTTGCGAGAACTCCTTCCGTTTCTCCATCCGGACTAATGTACTGCGCATTTACAAGTTGGGACTTCTTATTAAACTCCTCTACCGAGCAGGGAGAGCCGTCTTTGTACCAGGTGGAGTATATGCGCGTTCCATTGGGGACGAACTGTTCTTGGGTGTATGGGTATCCCGCCAAAGAATTGTGGGTTACTGATACGAGCGTGCCATTCTCGTACTCCTTCACATACTCGGCCATCCTGCTGTGGGGAAACGTCGTCGAGCACTCTTCGTGAAGGACGCCGCGGTTGTACCGCTGCCGTACTTCAACTCCATCCCTGCGCATTTCAACGACCTCACCAGTATGCCCATTTGCTTCCCATTCTTCTGGATTCATTTCAGGGCCGTAGTTGTGACGATATGACCGTTCCACGACATCCGGTCCGGGACTATGACAACCGGACAACAATGAAAAAATCACGAAATAGAGTGCGTACACCATGAGCGAACTCCTTTAAGGACTTTCGGTTAGGCCCAGGGCCTGCTGCACGGAGGATAGAATTTTGCCAAACGACTCGTCGACCTCTCCTTGCGTAAGCGTCCTCGTTGGGCTTCTGAACACAAAACGTAGCGTTACATTTTTCCTGTCGGGTCCCAGACGTTCGTGTGTAAAAATACTCAGAAGGTCGACCCTCTCAACGGTCTCCGGGTTGACGTCTCGGACGGTACACATCAGTTCCTCGAACGACAGCGAGTTTGGTACCGTCACCGTCCAATCCCTCTCCATTGCTGGGTACAGAGCCAATGGCTCGACGTTTTGCAACGGTAGACGCCGCGCGAAGAGGTCCTGAACGTCCAGCTCCATGAAGTACACCCTCTGAGAGATGCCCAGCTTGTCGAGCACTTCCGGGTGGATCTCTCCGAGAATTCCGACCTGTTGGCCCCCAGACAGCACGGTAGCCTGCCGGCCGCTGTGAAAGAGGGCTGTTGAGGACTCCTGTATCTGCACCTCTGGCATCCGAAGAGCTTGCAAAAACTCTTCCAAGATTCCTTTCAGATCGAAGAGCA
>CAILMU010000033.1 GCA_903835325.1 uncultured Microcaldota archaeon
CCGAAATCCGAAATCAAAAAACAAATCGAGAAAAAAGAGGCGCCCGTAAAAGCGCTTGAAAAGAGAATCGAAGCGCAAAAACCTGCTCCTGAACAAATCGAAAAAGCGAAACCGCCAGAAAAGAGAATCGGGGAGAGGGTCGAGAAACCTCCGACAAAACAAATCGAGAAGAAAATCGAGAAATTGCTCGAAAAAAAAGCTGAAAAGCCAATCGAAACGAAACCCGCACTCCAAAAAGCGCCCGAACCCGAATCCGCTGAACCCGTGATCCAAAAGCCAACCGAACCCGAACCAAGAATCGAATTGCCGATCGAAAAAAAAGAGATGTCGGCCGAAACTGCTCCGAAAGAGAAGGAACGGGTGAAGCTCGGCGTATTCAGCGCTATAAAGGGCCTAGTCACCGGGGAAGTCGAGATATCAGAAAAGGACGTCTCATCGCTCCTGGACGACCTGGAGCTCGAGCTCCTGGAAGCCGATGTCGAACTATCCGTCGCCGGCGCGATACGCGACGACCTGAAAGAGCGCCTGTCGGGGGCCAAGATAAAACGCGGAGACCTGCACCAGCACGTCGGATCCGTCATCAAGGAGACGCTCACATCCATCCTGACAAGCGAAAAAGATTTCGACCTGCTCGAGCGCGTGAAAAACGCTGATATGGAGAGCAGGCCCATCAAGATTGTCTTCCTAGGGATCAACGGCGCGGGCAAGACGACCACGATGGCGAAAGTGGCGCGCCTGCTCATGGACAACAAATGCAAGGTCGTATTCGCGGCAGCAGATACGTTCAGGGCGGCTGCGATAGAACAGCTCTGCACCCATGCCGAGAGGCTCGATGTGCGCGTGATAAAACGGGATTACGGGTCGGACCCGACATCGGTCGCATACGATGCGGTGGGCTATGGGAAAGCGCACGGGATAGATGCGGTCCTGATAGACACCGCAGGCCGGCAGGACACCAACATCAGCCTCATCAACGAGATGAAGAAGATGGACCGCGTGATAAAACCGGATTTGAAAATCTATATCGGCGAGAGCATAGCCGGCAACGCGATAATCGAGCAGGTCCAATCCTTCGACCGCGAGATAGGAATCGACGGCGTCATCCTCACGAAGATGGACTGCGACCCCAAAGGGGGCACCATGCTCTCCATATCGAAAGCGAGCGGCATCCCGATAATCTATATCGGCACCGGGCAGGGCTACGGCGACCTGGAGCGTTTCGATGCCAGGAAAATCGCTGAAAGGATAGTCGGCTGAGGCAATAAAATATCCGCGTCCATCTGCGATCCGCTATGCCTAATTCATACACCATTACCCTCAAAACAAAACTAATCCTTTAAAAACCGTATCAATCACATAAATCTCCGGAAAACAACTAATATTATATTACAGGCAGGTGTCGAGATGGCTGAACAGAACGGAAAAGACGGCGGGAAGAAGACGACTTTGAAAGAAAAAATACAGGGTGGCCTCAGCTACAGGCAGATGAAGAAGACCGCGGCGAAGCTGACGGAGAAGAACCTCCTCGACCAGCTCAACTCCAGCATGAACGCGTCGAACGCTTCTGGTTCCGGAGGTGCGCCTCCAGGCGCTTCCATAGCTGGCGGACAAGCCCCGGCATCCGGCGGAGCACCGGTTACGGCAGGGCCTGGCCAGGCGCCTCCGCAATTGCCTCCGCAGGTCAGCCAGACCCAAACGACAGCCATGGCCACTTCTCCGGTCCCGGATTCGGATGCTTTGGCTAATTTCACCCACTACCTGCAGATAGCGATTCTCAGGGGCGGTGTGCGCCTTGATGATGCGCACAACACGCTCCAGTTCGATACCAACCAGCACTACATGCGGGCGGCTGTCTGCAACGACATGTTCGCGGCGGCTGTCGCGCAGGAGATGGATTCGACGCCGGCGGGCCAGCGGCTGAACTGGGGGCTTTCGCAGGAAGAGATGCTTGCAGAGAGGCACAGGTGCCTCACCCCGCTCGAGGACGCGGATTACCGCGCGGCGAACCAGATGTCCAGCGAAGGCGGCATCAGGAAGGCGCTCGCAGAGAAGATCCGGACCTCGGAATTCGGGGAAGAGCTCAACGACCGCGAGATGGACATCATCTACGCAACGATATTCGGCATGGACTGGGAGAGGCGGACGGATCCGAGGATAAATGCATGGCCTCCGGTCCTCCAGAACGTCCCCCAAGGCTCCCCATCGATACCTACCCCGATAGACGCGCTAGTGGAGTTCATGGTCGAGGTCTCATTCATGGCCCGGGACGAGAAGGCGACCCAGGGGGGCAGAGGGCTTTTCATCGGAACCGTCGTCAAGCACCTGTGCAGCGATGCCAAAAGCGTCGGCGGGAAAGACGACACCGGCACCAGGCCCCTGATGGACAAGTCCATGGCCAGGCGCCTGCTGAACGGCTACTCGGCTGAGACAATCGAAGAGATGGTGGGGCTTTTCAGGGATATCGTCGAGAAGATATATTCCACCCCCAAGAACCAGTTCATTCCGGGAACGAACGCGCCTGGCATGCTGAACCTGGAGGATTCTGCCCGCGACCAGGATGTCATCAACGCAGAGGCGCGCGTGATTGCCGAGAGGCTCGCGGCCCGTTTCAGGATACTGCTTCTCACGCTTCCCAGATGCACGACGGATTTCGACAAGGTCGTGAGGAATTTCCAGGACGAGCTGGGCGTGCGGAACATGGTGGTGGACGGTTATGTCCAGGACGTCAAAAAGGTATCTGACCTATGGCTGGCATACGCCGGAAAGCGCGAAGCCATCCGCAGGGAGCAGCTCGATAATTCAGTGAACAACGACGGCGTAGAGATCCTTCCGCTCAGGCTGAAGGGCGTCGAGAGCCTGGACACCGAGATGCAGAATATCCGGGAACAGGCGAGCTCTCTCATTGATCGCATAAGGGCCGAGGGGAACATGCCACAGGAGACAAAGGATTCGCTCCTCGTCTCATTGGGCGAGATGCAAAAATATGATGAAAATGGCAGATATTTCAACAGCACGAAGGCGGGCATCGACTCTCTCGTCAACACTATCAAATCCTCGAAATCCTATTCAGCGGTGGGGGCGAACCACCGGTTCCCAGTCGGGCGTGCGGCCGCGATGGCGTTCGAGGAGCTGAAACGCAAGAGCGGGAATGTCGAGACCGGCCGGCTTTCGGAAGAGGAATGGATGATAGCATTGTCCGTCCTGGAGTCGCCGAAACCCCAGCTCGAGCACGTCCCGATGAAGAGGAAAGGCATCTGGGACTGGGCGCTCGACAAGTTTGCATTGCACAAGATGGTGAAGATTCCGGCGAAACTCACGCTCGGCATCGTGGATTGGAGCCTGGAAGGGATATTCGAGCCCACGACGAGGTTCCCGTACAGGGCATTGAACCGCAACGAGATACCCGTCACGGTCGTCGGCCCGAAAGGGAAGGTGCAGAAGAACTGGTCGCAGGTAGACGAGGATGCCGAGAAGCAGAAAGCGCGCAAAGAGCGCTTCTGGAGAAGGCACACCCTGAGCTACAAGCTTCCGTTCCCGACCCGTGAACCTGACCCGGCCCATAACTGGTTCAGGCGCACGTTCCTGGATGTTCATTGGAGGCCGAAGAGGATTTTCGGCATGCATGCCTGGAGCAGGAGCATGCTGAAACCGATGCTCGTCGCATACTCCGCTTTCGCGATCCCTGCCTGCTATTCCACGCTTTCGGCATCCATCCACGACTCCGAGACCTTCTGGGGAGGGGTCATGAACGGGGAGAAGGCGTATTTCAACCGGCCCCCGATAATCTCATGGGTCTACAAGGCGAAAGCCCCGAGTGCGATCAACAGGGTCTATTATGGCGGGACCGAACTGATCCCCGACCACTTCGCGAAGCTCGACGATGCGAGGAAAGGGAGCTACGAGAAGATATTCTTCCACCTGGGGACCATCAACAACGGCCTGCCGTTCGGCATGAGCGCCAAGGATACTTACCTCCGCAACGCGCTGGGAGTCGCGCAAGCCATGGATGAACCCGCTTCGCTTGTGGAAGCCCGGAAGAAATACAAGGAGACTCTCGAAGCAGCGAACGCGTACACATACCATTATTCGCCGATAAGCAATCCGCAGACGACAATCGGCATCTGGTTCACGGATATCAAGGTGGGCACCTACAATTCGCTGCTTTACATGCCGATAGAGCGGGACCAGAACTTCTCTGTCCCGGCGGTCGTGGAAGCGAAAAAGGAACTGGACCTGGAGCTCCAGAAGCACCGCGACAGCCCGCAGTACAAGCATGCCGTGGAGATCCTTGAATGGCTGAAAAGGCCGGAGAACCTAGATACCGTCGAGTTCCTCCAGCAGAGGAGGACCGGCATAGTCGTGCTGAACCATCATGATATCGATCCGGCGCAGCAGTGCAAGAGCGACAAGGACCGCATGCTGTATGACGCGCAGGGGAAGGTCCAAGAAGCGCAGAAAAAGCTGGATGCGACGAAGAAGACATCGAAGGAAGATTCAGAAGAAGTGAGAATCGCATCCGAGGCGTTCGACAAGGCCAAGGCGAGGGTCGCTGATATCGAGAAGGGAATCCTGCTCTCTCAGCCCGACCCGCGCGCGGCCCAGGTGTGCCTCACCGAGATAGTCAATGCCGAGGAGCTTTCCAGCCCGTTCCGCTTGAACCCGCTCGAAAGCGCCAAGGACGCGAAGCTCTCGAGCACGGACGAGCTCGTCCTGCACCTCATGGCTTACCAGAAGAACGGCGCGAAACTGGACAAGGAGTTCCTGAGGAGCGACAAGCTCGCGGACGAGCTCTACGACAAGGGATTCCTCGTCCTGCGCAACGAGCTCCACGATATCCAGTTGTTCGGATTCAGGGATGTGGACAGCGCCAGGATACGCCTCGAGATGGGAGAGGAAGCGGTGAAGTATCTTGCTCCGCTCGTCGTATACGGGGCATCCAGATGGTACCTGAAGCCCCAGCACCGCGATGATTTCATGCAGGCCTGGGATGCTGCCGCCGAGAAGGACTCGGAAGACGAGGACGAGGATGCCATGGACGATGATGCGGATGCGAAGATGAGCCGGGTCGCGTACAAGTTCCTGAAGATAGCGCCGGTCGATGACGAATCGAAGGATGAAAAAGCCTACGAGAAGCTGAAGAGCATCCTCGATGAAGTGAAGAAGACCTCCGCAGAAGGTTCGCCCGAATACGAAGGCGCGAAGAAAGCGCTTCTGAAAGCCGAAAGCCGCCTGAACCGGATGAAAGAGTCGCTCAAAAAAGGCTGGGTGCAGGATATCAGCGCGGATTACGAGCGCACGCGCATAGTCAAGAAATTCGCGGAGATGAAGCTGGACAAGAAGAGCGTGCCCAGCATCGACGAGGTCATAGACCTCGCGGTGAAGTATCCGGACCTCAATGAATTCCTGGACAAGTTCCTTGACCAGTACACGCTGTACCGCCTGAACCCGCCGAACCTCAAGAGGTTCGTGAACCGATTAGTGAAACACAGCGGCCTTGCAGGAAAACCCGCAGGCTACAGGAGCGACGGGAAGGACGAGGTGAAGAAGAAGCTCGCTGACTTCGACCCGTTCCTCGACGAATCATCGAGGCCCAAGACGAGCCAGGTCAACGACGCGATACGGAGGAACGAGTATTTCATACCGACGAGCGCGTTCGAGTCCAAATACCTCTCGGACGAGGATAGGCTGAAGGTCACGACGGACGTGAAAATCGAGAGGATGCTCCGCTACGCGGCGAAAGTCGGCAACGTGAACGACATGGTCTACGGCACGCTCCTGGACATGTTCGCTGACAAGAAGAAGAGCGCGTTCCTCCAGAAATACTACTCCGCGACCGACCCGAACGCGACGGAGAAGGCCTCCAAGAAGACGCTCAAGGTCATCAGAGGCCTGGTGCACGCCTCCATGGAGAGCAAGGACCCGAATGCGATGCCGGTGAAGAAGCTCGCGGAACTCGGCATAACCTTGACCGGAGACCCCGAGCACCCGCTCAAGATAGACCCTGAGCTCTACGAGAAGAACATGCCCGCCTTCATCAACAAGATGGTCGCTGACGACGGGAAGCTGCTGAAACCGCAGAAAGGCGCCCAGAAAGGAGGCAAACAGAAAGCCGCCCAGGGCAAACGAGGGGGTAAATGAGCATATGCGCGCCCCCCGCGCATCTTTTTTCCTAATTTTTTCTTTGAGACCCAAGCATGGCCCATATCCGCCGATGAGCCCCCCTTCCAGTCTCGTGTCCTTTATAAAGATAGGCGGGTATAGACAAAGCATGGCCGCCAAAAAGGATGAGACTGGGTCGGGCGCAGGCAAATATATCTCCGGACGCGTTCCGGTAAGGAAAGATATCGCGTTGATCGAATCAGAGACCATCGAGCGGGCAAGCAGGACCATCATCGCCATAGACAACTACTTATCGAAGGTGCAATCCGCCCAGAGCGGCAGGAGCATCTCCAAGGACCTTTTCCCTGAGATAGTCCGTATGAGGCATTTCCGGGATATGCTCGATTCATGGCGCAAGGACGCCGCCTCCGCAAGAGGCCGGGAGAACGAGCCGGAGCGACGGATGCGGCTCCAGGAATTCATGGTAATCTGCAATACTTTCTCAGGTGTTTGATAATGGTAGGACCTAATGCTAGAAGGATAAATGAAGGGCCGGCCGAGGCAGAGGCGCAGCGGCCCATGGTGCCGGAGAGGATAACAGTCGCGGCCCCGCAGAAACCCGCCGAAGCCAGGGATTCTGCGATGCGCGAGATACGCTCTACGCTGGATTACTCGTCCCATCTGCCTCCGATTTCAACGAGCATAGATGTCGAGAACCGTCTCAATGTCTTCAGGCGCTCCTTTGCCCGGATAGAGCAGACTCTCATCCCTGCCCTGGGGGAGAGGTACAAGGATATCCTCGCCCCGCTCGATGGATACCTGGACAACGCAGAGGCATCCATCAAGGCCCGCAACCATGCCCAGGCGAACAAGGATCTCGACCGTTTCAATGCGATGATCCCGCACGCAGGAGAGCTCATCGATACCCATGTGCTCATCGTCACCATGCCTCCGATACGCGGTGTCAGGCACGAGAACCGTGAATTGACCCCAAGCGAGCTCCAGAACGCGTTGATGGACAACGCAGTCGTGATTTTCCATGATTTCGGGACAGCGAACGAACAGAGGGCGGTGAACGGCCTGGCCGCCATCCGGACCCTTGCGACAAACGGCGAGCGCATAAACGCCGCCGGACCTGCAGGTGCGCAGGAAGCCGGAAGGATGCTGGGCTTCGTCAGCAGGCTCGCGAACGATTCGAAACAGGGGAAAACGTACACGCCTGAGCAGGCAGCAGCCGACAGGAAGACGCTCCGGGCATTCGAGGCCGATCTGGACACGCTCGCCATCCAGACTATCGCGCGCATGCAGGCCGTGATGGGCCGCATGATCGCCGACCCGTTCATGCTCGCTCAGATAAAGGCGAACCTCGCGCAGCTGAACGCGGACCTCGATGATTTCTTCGAACGATTCTCGAAAAAGAAAGAGGACGAGCGCATCAGCGACGAGGAGTTCGGGAAGCTCGCGAAAAGATACTATGCGCTCACACAGGATGTCCCGCCCCAGACGGATGCCGAGCGTGGTGCGGATATCGAATCCACCGCCAGGATGATTGTCGGGAAAGCGGCCAAGATAAAGGAAGGTTCCCCGGAATGGTTCGCCCAGATAGCGCTAAGCGCTGTCGGCGAAGGGAACATGGGGGCAGCGAGCGTGGCCCTCGCCATAGCGCAACTGGAGCTTGCCCACAAAGGCGCGGCAGCCCAATTGCCGGAAGAGATAACCGCCAGCATCAAGACCGCCGATTTCCGCAAGAAGATAACCCCGGCCATCGCAGATGCCTGGAGGGGAGCCATCGCGGCCGAGGCGGGATTTTCAGATATAGACGATCTTGAGAAGATGTTCTCCGGCAAAGGCGTCGGTGCGAACAAGCGCGGCGTCGCTGTCGTGCTCGATGGCGCAAGGACAGCCGAGCAGAGGATCAATGCCGGGGATGCCGAAGGCGGCCTCCGCCTGATATCCATGATGAAGATATACGCATCGCTGATGAGCGCAAGCAAGTGGGGCCAGTTCCCGGCGCGCTCTGCCATGGAGGATGCCATGACGCAGGAGATACTTCACGGGAACGCAGGCACGCTCTTCGCCATAGCCCAGACCCGGAACGAGCTGGGCGCCAGGACAGCGGCAATGCGCGACTCGTTATCCAGATGGAAAGGCCTTGAGCGCGAGAGGAAGTTCATGGGCAGTATGCTGAAGCGCGTGGATGAATTCTCCAATGGCAACCGGTTCACCGAAGCATCAGCGCTTTTCGAGAACCTATCGATTTATGCGATGGCGATATCGCACATCAGCCATGTGGATCGCTCCGGCCACGCCGCGATCCCGAAAGGTTTCGACATGGGCGTGATGGAGAGGCCGCTCGAAGCGATGTCGAAAGCCAAAGACGAGGCTGAGTTGAGGCAGGCCGTGGCTTCATTCGCTGCCGGCTATCAGAACGCATTATCGCAATTCACCCAATCGGAATACCAGAGGCTCGACTCGCTCGGCAAAGAGCTGGGAGCCTCAGGTATGGAAATCGTCTCAGCCCTCGCGGTCGCGAAGAAAAGGTCGGATGCGAAGGATTTCCAGGGCGCGCTCACGCTGTTGGGTTACATCAGCAATTATTTCGGTGCGCCCAGCGAGAAGGACAAGGAAGGCTGGAGATACCAGGTGCTGAAGAGCGCGCCGTACCACGAAGCGAACAGGATGTTCGTGGATTCGATCCAGATGGAGGCGAATGCGCTTCCAGGCGCTCCTCCTGATGCCGCTGCCAGCGCTTTCCGGAACGCTCTCGAGACCCAGGCGAAAACCGGCGCGATGGTTGAAGAATCCGGCAGGGTGCGCCTGTGGTTCGAAGGCCGCGAGACATTGAGGCCTCTTCCCAAGACCCCTGCCAGGAGCGATGCCGAACGGAAGCAGTACGAAGCGATATCCCAGACCAAAGGCCGCGCTGTGGTGGCCCTCTCCGATGGAAAAAGCCATCTCATGGACTGGAACGCGATAACCCGATACGAAGCCACGCACGCGGCAGAGCCTGGTCTCAACGGGAAGATGTATCTCCGCGACCTTGTCAAGCAGATGGAGGTCTCAGGAGGGAGGGGCGACCTCAAAGGATACGAAAGCGCCCGCAAGGAATTCTTCGCAAGGGCATCATTGATAAGCGAGAGGGTGATCGAAGCCGCGCGAGCTGCCAGCGTGGGGACTGCAGTCACGCGCCTTGACCAGATGGAGAACGCTCTTCTAGGCCTAGGCAAATTGTACGGCCTGCCCCTCCTGCCGCACTCCAGCTATGAGACGCTCAAGGAAGTCGTCAAGAACAAGAAAGAGGTCACCGTCGCACTCCCGCTTTTAGGCTCTCTTGTTGTTGGTGGCGGACCGGGCGGACCCGGGACGAAGAAGATGAGCGGAGCCGAACTGCTCGAACGCATCGAGAACAGGTACGGCCAGGTCATATGGCTGGGAAAGGAGAAGCCTCAGCTCACATCGCAGATGCTCGAGCAGCTGTCGGCGCTCGATATCAGGGTATCGAACCTCTGGCAGCAGATATCCGCGCTGCGCAAAGAGGCGGACCAGCTGAAGGCGCAGGGGACTAGCGTGAAAGCCGATGATGCGAAAACACTCGAAACAAAGATGAGGTCGCTCACGACCGAGCTCGAGAACGAGCGCAGGACCGCGACCGGCTACAGGCTTGTCGCGAACCAGATGCTAGGGAACGAGCGCTACAAAAGAAGCGCGGCGATGATGGAGAAGGACGGCAAGACGCCGACCATCAATATCCTCGAGCGCTCGAACGACATGATGCGCGACGCGCTTTCCCAGATATTGAATGGGGACTTCGACAAAGCCCTCTACAGCTACAGGGCCGCGATGGTGGAGCGGGAAGGAGTGCTCGCGTCTTACCGCGCATTCCAGTTAATCCAGAAACCCGACTCGAGGATCTCGGACAATTACCCGACGCTCCCGGTCTTCATGAAGCACCTCTATTCGGACAAAGCCCGGCTTCCCGGTTTCGACAAGGCGCTCACGGAAGCCCGCGATGAACTGTCATCATATTCGAGCATGCATGCGAATGCGCTGGAGGCTGTCCTCAAAGGAGATGATGAACGCAACGTCCCGTGGACCGATTCCGCGAGCAACCGCATCGCACGAACGAATGTCATCGATTCAGGCCTGCTGTCCCCGATATCCGCAGACGACAGCGAATGGCTCGTCTTTGCCGCGCTGCGGCCGCAATCAGGGATGGGGTCGCTTGCTTGGACCGCATCCGTTCAGGGAGTGATGCAGTCAGCCACAAGCAAAGCCCAGGAAGCCACGCAGAAGCAGGCCCTGGCATGGAACGCGGCAGCCGTCGTCGCTTCCCCGTTCGCGCCTGAACTGAGCTTCACCATGTTCGGGCTCGGGATGTACCGCGATGCGATGGACGAGTTCAACATCACAAGCAGGCTTGCGCCAGAGACCTGGATGATGGTCGGCCTCATGGCAGCGACAGCAGGTCTCGGCGGGGCCTCCAAGCTCTTTGGTGCCGCAGGCACTGCGCGGATAGCCAGCGGTGAACTCCCGGCTATAAGGACAGGCATGCTCGAACTGAGGGCCGCCAGAGGGTTGGCTACGGCAGAGACCGTCATAGGTTCTGTCTTCATGGAGCAGATGGTGATCGGCGGCCTCCAGAGATTGCAGGAGGGCGACACGATGGGAGGCCTCGCAGAACTGGGCATGGCATTCTTCCCGTTCGCTGTCCATGGGATGAGGAGCGGGACAAGCTATAATGCCCGTCCTATCGAAATGCCCAAATCCATCCCGGGCGAGCCGGCACTTGCGGAACAAATCGCGGCCATGCGCATCGACTGGTCGCCAACGCGCTATGCGGGGGCAGAGCCCATGCGGGCTATCGAAGGGGCTGAACCGGCAGCGACGGTCGTGGATCTTCCCGCGATTTTATCGGATTCGCAATCCGCTAACGGGAACATGAGGGCATTCGGCAGGGAAAGCCTCATCGATCTTCTTGGAAAGCTCGGGCGCAACGACGAATCAGGGCGCGCTGCGCAGGAATCGCTTCTGGCTTATCCGCCCAATGTGCGGAATTTCCTCATTGAGCTGGCCAAACGTCCGGAGATAAAAGCCTCCATCGCAAGAGGAGAGCTCGACCCGCTCGCTGAACGGATGATAAATGCGAGCATACCGATTATTTCGAATAACCTCAACAACGCGGGCGTACCTCAGACTTCATTGGGAGAAGCGCAGGTCCTTGGGAGGCAGGACAGGAACGGGGATCATACCCAATTGACCAATCTGCTGCGCGCGATGCTGGACCCGAATGCGACTAATGCGGCCAGGATGGGCGCGCGATTGAGGATAGAGCGCATCCGTTCCGTATCCCCGTATATCGGCGCAGAGATAGATGAAATGCTGCACAGCGAATCAGGCAAGCCCCTGCGCGATGCGGTTCTATCAGGAAAGCCCGAAGGGCAATGGAACGAGACAGCGAGGAATTCCCTTCGTATGAGCGCCGACATGATAGGCAAAGAGACGGGCGATCTCGCGGCTTCGGCCATGAAACCCGGCCTCTATGCGGTTCCGATACCGGTGCAGCCAGGCATGGTTCCTGAAGCGATGAAACCAGGCCTCGGGCCAGAGGCCATGAAGCCAGGGCTCGGACCTGAAGCCATGAAGCCAGGGCTCGCGCCATTATCTTTCACGCTTGTCGGCGGAGAATTCAGGGAGGGACAGGTCATTTCAGGAAGGGAAGCTCTCAACGGCATGCATGACGATGTGCTCAGGGATTTGCAATCGCGCCTGCCCAAAAACACGGCTGATGCTATAGGGCGGCTCATAGATTCCAGGAAGAGCGCAGAAGCCAGGAACGCAACGAAGGAAGCGAAAGACAGATACCAGAGCGAGCTCGCTTCATGCGCGAAGATGCTCCAGGATGTCGTCGGATTCCGCATCGAGGTTGTCAGGAGAAAGGCAGCGGGCGCTGGCGAGCGTCCGGAATATGAAGTCGTAGCGGATATCAAGACCAAGGAGAGGACCGTTTCAATGGCTGAAGAGGAGAAGGGCAGGGGGCCGCAAGCCCCGCCAGCGCCGGCTGAACCGCAAGTGTTGCCGAGCGAGGTCAAAGGACCGCCGCGCGAGCCCAGGTGGCCTACGAAAATGGTGACGGGTTTAGGCGATAAGATCAAGTACAAATCCCCTAAGAAGGAGCAGGGCGCGAAAGTGCCTGAGGAATACACGGCCGCAAGCAACAAATCCTATGAAAAGGGGACGAGGGATTTCGACCGCATCCTGCGGTCAATCAAGCCGCCTGTCGAGGGAGTGATACAGGATGAGGCGGCGGTGAAGAACGCCGCTGATTTGATCCTCGAATTGTATGCCAAATCCCGTTCAGCCTCGACGCCGAAAAGCGAGCGGTCCAAGTACACGGATATCATATACAAGCTGCTCAACCAATACCCGAACCTCTACAAGAACCTCGTGGTCCTGTCATCCAGGCCGGAATATATGGGGAGGGAGGAATACCAGACGGTCCATGGCAGACCAACGCTGACCGGGGAGCGGGCCATACCCATGCAGTTGAAAGGGGAGAAAGGCACGAACGGTATCGGACAGCCCGGCATCGATATCAAATTCCCTGATGCCCAGAGAGGCGTTCTTTACTCGCTTATGGATACGATACTCGGCCGGGTCGATTATGCCCACGCGGTCGCATCGGGTATGCCTCGCGGGAGGGCTGCCCAGCAGGCCAAAGCCCAGATGGCTCCGACAGCCGAGCGAGGCGAATCTGCGCTCAATCCGCTCAATCCGCAGGATCTCGGTGTGATCGTATCGGTTCTCGAATCCAATTCCCCGCACGTATCAAACGTCGAAAACATCCTCGCAAACATCGAATCGATTTTCGGCAGCAGCGCAAAAAGAATCCAGGATCTCTCCCATAGCGTCAGGGCGTTCGATCCCCGTCTAAGCGCAAGGGACAGGACGGTCGCTCAGAACAACGCTGATGCCGTGAAGCAGGCGACCGTGCTGGTAGAGCAGGCAGACGCCTATGTGGCAAAGATGCCGGACGGGACCGCGGAAAAAACGCAAGCCCAAGCAGAGGTGAACAAAGCGAGGGCCGATATCGACCGGGCATCGCACCTCACGGACCAGAACCAGGTGGCGAATGCTCTCCTTGATGCCCAAGACAAACTGGACTCGGCCCATGGAATAGTTTTATCAGCGATGGACCCGACCGTGAACAGCGCATTCCTTAAAAGGAGCAGCGAGTTGGTAGGGTTCAATCCTGAGACGCCGGCGCACAAAGCAGCGCTCATGCGCGTGAACGAAGGGCTGGTGAGCGGGAACTACATCCTCAACATCTATGATATCACCCACTCCGGATTCCAGGGCGATGTGAGGGATGTCAAGACCGCTGATAATTCCGCCGCCCGCTCAATCCAGGATTACATGCTGAACATGCCCCGGCTCACTTCGCATGCGACAGCCCGCGAAGCGGTCGAAGCATCTGTCCGAGAGGCCTTCAGACCGGTGTTCGAGAGGCTCAAGCCCCAGATAGATGCGATAAACAAGGATATGGAAAAGCGCCTCACCCCTGAGAGATACGCAGATTCGAGGATAGACCTCCAGGGCAAATTCGACGAATCCCTGAAAGGAAAATCCATCTCCGAGATGATGCAGATCCTTGAGAATATCCGGACGAAGGGGTATGAGGATCCGAATCTCGACCAGGCGACCCTTGACCGGGTGAATAGCGCATTGAAGAAAGAGAACCCGCAATTCGATTCAGCCCAGAAGGTTCTGAAAAAGATCTCCGGGCGAACGAACCTGGACAACGATTTCGCTGTCCTCAAGACGCTCCAGGAGCCTGCGGATGCAGCCAAAGGGAAGAGGGCTGAGGAGAGGCTCAAAGCCGAAGCAGATGCGAGGAGGCGCGCCAAAGGCTATTATAGATTCCCGGATGTCGTCAGCCGTTTCACCGAACCTGTGCAGGATTATCTTGCCGAGAAAAAGAACGACATGGGGCCGAAACGTTACTGGAGGCTGGTGACCCTCACATCTTTGGCTTCGGTCGCTGTCATTGCCGGGACGCCGACAGCCTATTTCGTAAAGAAATACGCCACTGCCCTTCAAGAGGAAAGGGCCGGGCGAGACCCGATATTCCGCGATTTCGGGACCGCAGCGAGCGACAAGATAAGCAAGGACGATGCCCGATACCTGGGGACGAACGGAAAAGGCATCACCGAGGCGCTTTCAGCATACAAGCTCCCGCCTAAAAGCCAGTTCGAGAAGATCGTCTACCCCGCCGACATCGACGATTTCGACAGGAAACTGCACGACTTCGGAACGAAATATTATATCGACCCCCGCAAGATGGAGCCGCTCATCAAGGATGCGATCGGCCTATCGAAGAAGCTGGAGGCGATAAACACCAACCTGCAGATTTTCAGCGACACCTCGAAATCAGACACGGACCGTGCGACAGCCAAGGCGGGGATCGAGTTAGCCATCGCGCCATACGGCCTCGCGTTCGATAAAGTCAAGGAACGCTATGACAAGCAGGACAAGAAACCGCTGATGGACGACTCGGTCGTCGACCTGCTGATACCGCGATGGAAAGCCAACGGCTCAGTGGTGACCCTGGCTTTCTTCATGGCCGAAGCCTTCTGCAAGGACACCGGCCTTGATGTCAGCACCTGGGCAACGCGCCTCTCAAAACCAGAGAACGCGGACCTCTTCAGGTTCGCCTGGGGGAACTGGAACACCAGGAACATCCCGGCATCCACGGTGAAACAGGCGCTCGAATGGGTCTGGGGCGCGAATTTGGACAAGGCAAGGCACGATGCCATGGACACGCTCGCTCCTGGTCCGGGGCGGACGAAATTCGAGGACACCATCGCGAACGGCCTCAGGGCCGCAGGCCTCTATTTCACGGCCTCCATGGAAGAATCATCCATGCTCAGGGTCCTCGACACATTGTCCGTGGACCGGCCTGAACTCAGGCCGCTTTTCAATGCCCTGCGCGCCAACAACAGCGAGATGGAGGATTGGATAGACCTCAACAAGTTCGAGCTCAAGGAGAGCGAGACGCTCTTCATCAAAAAGACGACGCGGGAGGTGAAGGATATCCCTTCTCTGGATGCTTTCCTCAGCGCGAAAGGCCAGACCGTTTTCGAGCTCGACACGATAATACGGGCCCTGGACCTGCCGAGCCGTGAAGCGAGGCTTGCCGATACCCAACTGAGCGCGGCTTTGAAAGCGATGGGGATAAGCGACCTCGACAGCGGAAGCCTCAAGAAAGAGGCGATGGAAAGATTCAGGAGCATCGGTTTCGAGATGGATGATAAGCTCCTGGTTTCGACCATAAATTCTTCAAAAGCCAAGCTCCACGAGCTTTCTATAGTAATCTCAGCTTTGAGGAAGCCGGACCGTGAAACGCGGGCGGAAGGCAAATCCGGCGACGAGCTCGAAAGGATAGGCATCCGGGGAGACGACCTCGAGACCGGCAAGCTCAAGGAAAACGCATTGGCAAGATGCAAAGAACTGCTCATGTCTTTGAACGGCCTTGACGAAATCGTCTACATAGTGCACGCCAAGCAGGACACGCTGGACAACCTCAACACAGTGATGAAAGCGCTCGGCAAGACGCAGGAGCAGCTTGATGACGACGAGAAGATGAAGGAGGCGTTGAACACCATCGGCATCACAGACCATGCGAACTCCAATCTGCGCCAGCAGGCCGAATCAATGTGCAGGACGCTCGGGATTTCGTTTGCGGAAATGGATGCGTACCTGGTCGGCATCAACAAAGGCAGGTTCAGCGGGGAACTGACCATCGAGGATGTCGCCAGGATAAGGGGTTTCATAGGCCCTGCCGCCCTGGCAGAGATTTCTCCGCTGGTTTACAGCGAGCCGGAACTTGTCAAATTCGTAATGGAGAAATCCAACTTCGGCGCGGCTGCCGGGAAAGAAGGCGGGCTCCTGGGCTGGATAAGCGCGAGCAAGGACCATATCGTCGGCGAGAATTTCGTGAAGCTCCTCAGATACGCGCAGGATAACATGAACGACAAATCCATGGAAGAGATAGGTCCGTCCATGGAAGGCAGGTGGAACACCCTGGTGAAGCTCGGGTACCTCACCGCACGGACGAAATCCGAAGAGAAAACCGGGAACACCAACGCGCCGGATCTCGCCTCCATCATCCACAGGACGAGCGGGCAGAGGCCTGGGGGCAGGCTCAGGCAGACCGAGGAAGTGAACCGCAGGATCGTCGAGGAAGCGCTCGGAGGCCTGATCGACGAAGGCCTCGAGCCGTATTACACCAAGAAGGAATTCGAGGGCCATATCGGGCGCATGACCCTCTTCCCGAACAAGGAAACCGGCCACAAGGCGCTGGTCGAGCGCATCGCGCACATCCTGACCAGCGACAGCAAGAACGAGCGGGCCGAGCTCGAATCGCTCGGGATAAAAGTCACGATGTCCGGAGGTATCGCCATCATAGAGAAGGGCGACATCAAGGAAGGCCAGTTCAAGGCCGCGATTCCTGATTACCTGGACAAGCTCGCGAACTTGGGCGTGGACAAGCAGGTGGATGCGCAATACAAGAAAAAGGACAAGGAAGGCCTGAGCGTCGAGGACCGCGTCACCGGCGTGCTGATCGCCGATGTCTTCACGGATAAAGGCAGGAAGGCCGCGCTATCGAAGCTCTACAAGGGCCTTGCCGACAAGGACCCGAAGAAAGCGGCGAAAGAGCAGAAAAGGGTTGAAGCCGACGTCCTGAAATGGACAACCCGGCTCTGCAAGGTCGCGCTGAAGGAGAAGCCCGACTCGGTGCCTGCCAAGATGCTCGCGGAGATTGGTTTCAACATCGGCGTGGACAACGAAGGCAAGGTGAAAATCGATTTCGACCGCGAGAAATTCCTGGGTAGCCCGGAGACCATCATTCATCTGAACGAATGGGCTCTTGCCGAAGGGCGCAAAGTGAAGGCTCCCAAGCCTCAGGGCGGGGCAGGCCCCAAGGCAAGGGCGCCTCTCAGGCACGGGCCGAGGTGATGCGCTTGACCGGGTTTATTAATTTTAGGTTTGTTCAATTTCGTATCCGGAAAGCCGAGGCGGCAGGGATGCCGATGATATCGGAGGTTCGATATGTCATATAGCTATAATGCAAATTCAGGCGCATTATCCATCAGCGTATCTGCCGGCGGAGCATCAGAGAACGCATCTTTCTCGGTGAAGTCGTCTGCGGATTTGAAACCTGTCCGGGACAAACGGAGCGCCCTGATGGGGAAATACCGCGACAATCCTGAGATGCAGACGGCTGTGAGCGCAGCCTATACCGACGCCATCAACGGCGTCGAAGCGCAGTTGAAAGGCAAGAAGGTGCCTGCCGGAGATGAAGACAAATCTGCGAAAGCGGCAGATGCTCAGAGAAAGAAGGACGAGGCGGAGACCGCGAGGAAAGAGGCTGCGGAGAAAGCGAGAGGGTCGCAAAAGAAACAATCCTCGACCGAAACGCAGCCGAGAGTCCAGCCAAAACCAGCTCCAAAAAAAGAGGAGGCTCGCCCGAGTGCGACAGTCCCGCTACCTGCTCCGGAAGCAAAAACAGCGACGCCGCGCAAAGCAGAATCGGAAACCAAGCCCGCGAAGAAGGGGCCGATAGGCATCCCGCCATCGCCGCCCGTATCCAATGATTGGCTCACCGCGCAGCTGCATCGGGCCGCAAAAGGAGAGCGCCGCGCAGTGGATTCATTGTACCAGCGCTCGCTCTATGTGCAGGATTACCTTGCGACGCCAACCGACAGCCTGACGCATTCGATGACGGTTTCCGGCGACATGGAGCTCAGCCAGAACCTCAAGGATGCCGCGGTCCTGGCATTCGATACGCTCTACAGCCAGAGCGGATTCCAGAGCCTTGCATCCCGCTTCGACCGCTTCTACCAGAAACCGGAATCCAAAGCGCAGCTCTCCATCCTGGCATTGAACGACCCGAAGATAGGCGAGCTCGAGGAGCTGATGAGCGACCCATCCAACAAGAACCATTCAATATCCAAAGTCGACCTTTCGAAGCGCCCGGACCTTCTCGTCGCTGCGGTGAGGCTCCTGAACCAGACGCAAGCAGGCCCGAACACGAGCCCCAGCTTCATGGAGTTCCTGATGACCCGCGCGCAGGACAAGGATAACCCGGATTCAGCCAAGCTTCTTGCCGTCCTGACAGACCCTGCGAACACGAAACATTCAATCGAAAGCATCGACCGCATCTCGCAAGGCAGGCTCCTAGGAGAAGCCGTGGATTCCATGCGCGCTTTCTTCTATGACGCCAGCAGCAGGAACAAGAATTTCGAATCCGAAATGGATAAAATCGGATACAACGAGACGCTTTTCATGCGCATACTTCCAGGCTCGGATCTTCCATACCCGACAGTGCGCCACAGCAGCATCATCGATCCAATGCTCGCTTCGCCCCAACTGCTGACCGCCACCGGACTTTATATGAGCCGTTTCGACGAGGAAGGGAGGCAGAGGCAGGGCGTCGCTCCATGGAGGCCGCCGGCTGTGGTCCCGAGGCCGGAGCCTGAGGAGCCAATGAAGGCAGCGGTCCCGCCGGCACCGTTGGTGCCTACGCCAGTCGCGCCTCCTGTGTCAGCGCCTGCCGAATCCGCACCGCGCGCTGGCACTGCAAGGGCCTCACAGCTTCCGCAACTTAGCGAAGAAGCTGTTAAACGGGCTATCGCCGATCCGAAAGTGCTCTGGGAAGGCACATCGCTCTCCATGCCGGAAGCGCACAAGGTCGCGCTGGAAGCTCAGCTCAAGACCAGGAAGGGCACGGCGTATGTCGATGGCCGCGGACAGGGGAGCGGCGGGGTCATGGATGTGCGGCAGAATATGGATTCGGATTTGGGAGGCGACTACAACACAGTCGTCTTCGAAGCCGGCGTGAACGATCTCCAAGGAGTGGTAAGCAGGGCCGCCAGAGGCGACCTGAAGACCACTGACCAGCTGAACAAAGCCGCCGATGCTGTTTTCGCCCAGACAGTGGCTGCTGCCAGGTCAGCGCTTTCCAAAGGCAAGGTCCTCATCCTTGCGACCGTGCCTCCTTGGGGAGGCTACCAGAGGACGCCGGAGCTCCAGGCGATAGCAGACATCGTCACCGAACGTTTCAACAGCCAGGTCATGAGCCTCTACGACCCTGCGCACGGCATTTTCGTCGTCGATATGCAGGCCGCATTAGGTTCGAAAGAGATGCCCAAGGACTTGCGCTCAAAACCTCCGGCAGGATGGCCGGCCAATCATAATTATTCTCCTCCGAAGACGACCTTGTGGTTGAGCCAGGAATTCAGGGGGCTTAATGCGGAGAACGACCCGCGCACGGGTTACCTGCATTTCAACGACGCAGGCCATACCGCGATGGGCAAAGCCGTCTGGGACCAGGTCTATGCGCCGATCTCTGTCGCATCCACGCTTCCTCTTCCAGGCCAGGGCGCTATGCCAGGAACTCCCCTCGAGGAATTCGCCAAGAAGAACTGGAGCAACCTGCCGACAGAGCTTTTCACGCATGCCAAAGACGGGAATCCGGCGGGCGTCCTATTGCTCATGCGCAACCTTCCGCAGGGCCAGAGCTCGCTGGAAAGCGCCTTGCATACATTGAACCGCGACGGCGACATCCAAAAAGCGTTCGAACGGATATTCAACGATTACCTGCATGGGAACTCGGCGTTCGTGACGTTCTGCACGGGCAGGCAGAACTACACGAGCATCGCACGACCGTCCATCCGCCTGAGCGACAGTTCAACCCCCTCCGACCGCCGCCTCATCGCGAGCGCGGTCCAGGATTTCATCAACTATTCTATAAACGAGCTCGCCAAGCGCGCGGGAAGCGATTTCGAGGCATACCGCATGTTCCAGCAGGACATGAAATTCCTCCTGAACAACCTCCTCAATATCCAAAGGAGTGATTTGCCCTCCGACGGCAAAGGGGATATGAAACTCATCGCTTCCATCGCCGCTTATTCCTGGAGGATGAGGAACCCCCATGGCGACCCTGCGCAGTGGGCGAGGGTGCTCGGCGTGGAGATGCCGAAGAAGGAGCAGCCGGTCGACGAGCGGGACCGCAAGCGCGACGACCGCCCCATGCGCTTCCAGCACTGATTTTCCCCAAACTCATGAATCGCCCACCCGTCCGATTAAGAATGGCATCATTTTAGACAACCGTATATTTTAAATAGAGACAGTTGTATATTATTTTATGCAATTTAGGGATTTTTCGCAGAAGCTCTTGGGCTCCAAGGTCAAGGTAAGCACGATCACGCATCTTCTCACCCACGAAGGAGCCCCTGTCAGCGAAAGAGAGATATCGAAAATGATCGATGCGTCTCCCGGCGCAGTAAACCGCACCCTGAAGGAACTCCACGATTGCAATCTCATCTCACAGATGAGGGTCGGCTCTGCCACTGTTTGGAATGTCAACAAAAAAAGTTACGCATATTGGCTATTGGAAGGGTTTGCTTCGAGGGTCAAGCAAGCGCCGATTTATGACCTGCAGATTCTTCTGCGTAACTATATCCGAACTGGGAAAGAATCTCATTCTCCGGATATGGCCGGCTCCTTGCCAGAAGGTCCGAATAATCTCCGGTTTATAAAAAAAGCTGTGCTTTATGGTTCTATTGCCGAAGGCAGAGAGACTTCATCAAGCGACATCGATCTTTTCATTCTGGTCGAGAATGATCGTCAAAGGTCTCGGGTATCGGGAGCAATCGGCGATATGCAGAAGCTGGCCATTCAAAGATACGGGAATGTCCTTTCTGCTAACGTGATGACAATCAAGGAATTCAACGATCCTTCGAGCAAATCCTTTTTAAGCGCCATATCGAGAGGAACTGTGGTGTTTGAACATGAAAACCCGCCAAGCCGACAAATCTAAGGCCGACGTGTATCTGAAACGTGCGATCCAGTTCAAGAACTCCATGGAACACTCATTCGAAAAATCGGAATGGGATGCTTGCGTCAGCAGTGCCATTCATTGTGCGATTTCTGCTGCAGATGCCTATTGTATTTACATGAAAGGATTGCGGAGCGCAAGCGATAACCACAATGATGCGATCGCTTTGTTTGCGAGCATAGATCCAAATGATATTGCGCTAGGCAATTGCATCAAGCATCTTACCAGTCTGATCTCCATCAAATCGGTCGCGGAATATGGGGACCATTCTCTCAACGAGGATGATGCAATCGCTGCACGGAAACATGCCGAACGCTTATTCGAGTACATAAGCACAAAAATACGACACTGATTAAGAGATTCAGTATCTGATGCTAAAGATATCCGGTTTCGTCAGCGACTCTTCCCCGCGTCTCCACCAAAATCCTGAAAGTGTGACAATCCTTTTTATTCCTTTCCGCACACACCTGTTCCAGACACTACAGTCCCACTTAGAAGTAAATGGGGTCTGTCATGGCTGGTCACAAGCTAGGTTACCAGGAAAAACGGGGGAGAGCGGAGCCGGATCCTGGCGCCGATAAAGCATCGGATGGAAGGATAGGGCGAAGCTCGGCAGGGGAACCCATTTCCAGGGAAAGGAAGGCCCGCGGATCCTATTTCAAGGAGTTTTTCCGCCGGGGCGCAGCAGCAACCCTCGCCGGAGCCCTGACGTATCTGGGCGGAAACAATTTAAACGGTTTCAAGGCTAATTATGCTATGGCTCAGGCTCCTGGTCGCGTCGGAATCAATGATGAGGATAAGAAGTTCATGGAAGGTCAGGCGCTCATAGCGGCGAACGCCTATAAATCGTATGTCATCACCGCCGATCCGGCGAAAAGGGACGCTTTCTGGAAAATCTACAAGCAGGTCTGGCAAGGCAAACCCATGAACGAGCAGAAGCCGTTCATGGAAGTGTGGCGCAACGAGCTTGCCGGAATCGAGGCCGACGCCCAGATAAAGCCTCTCATCGACGCATACAAAGCCGACCGAGCGAAACTCCTGGGAGCGCGGATGGAGCCTTTCGTCTTCACTGATTTCATAACAATCGTGAGCGATGTGCGCTCCGGAATCGCGAACGCGCAGGCGAGCTGGGCCGACATCCAGAAGCTCGCGAACGATGCCAAGGCATCGCAAGGCAAACCTGTCAAGGCGGATTCGCTGATAGACCGCACCAGGAAGGGCCAGGCAGCCGGCAAGAGCTGGGAGATAGCCGCCGAGGACGCGCTCGAGCACGACAAGCTAGTAGATCTGGCCGCGAAGAAAGGCGACCAGCTGATAGCCGCGATAAAGGCGCGCATGCCCCGCGAGACCGCGCGCCTTGCGATAGACTCGCTCTATGATTTCATCATAAGCGGGAGCAAGGACAGGTTCAACGAGTTCCGCTCCATCTACGACAACAGCTACGGCGACACTGGGTTCTTCAACGAATTCACTGCGCAGTTCCAGGGCAGGATTTACGATGAGAAGGATGCAGCCAAGAAGGCGACCATGCTCTCCCAGATAGCGCATGCATACGAGCAGAAGCACAGCGGGATTAAGCCGAGGGATTTCGCCCTCGCCATAGATACGATCTACACGACAGCGACATCCGGGAACGTCGCGCAGGTCGAGAAGCTCCGCGATGACGAAGGCAAGGATGCCGTGGACCCCCTCCTCACGATATTCGCCCACGGCATGGCGAACCGCGCGATATTTCTGATCCGCGATGTGCTCGATAGTGGAAGGGCCTCTTCCAGCAAGGAGTTCACGGACCTCCTGAATGGCAAGCTGGCGCAGATAGAAGACGGCAGCGCCACCATGCCGAAGATGAAGAACAACGATGCGTTCTGGAGCACATTCGAGGGGCTGTATTCGGCGGAGATGCAGAAGAACCAGTCGCTCCTTTCGATGGACAGGAGCTTCCAGCACAACTTCCTCCTGATATCGATACGCGACATATTCACGGAGCTCGGCAAATCATCGGCGGATATCGAGAAGCTCTCGGCCGAATACGGGGCGCCGCTTGTAGACCTTGTCGCGGGCAATTACCAGGCATTGTCCTGGATGTTCCGTTCCGAGAAGACGATAAACGAGATGCTGAAGAGGCGCGTGAACTGGGGCGACCAGACCGCGGTAGCCCTCGACCATCAGAAGACCCCGGCGGACAAGGGCAAGGCAATCTCCGCGATATATCCTGCCCTGGTGAACATCCGCATGTCGGAGCGCGGAATCGGGAAGCCGGATGTCGTGACAGAACTGGAGGCGAACTTCGACATGCTCTCATACCTCGGCGGGACCGCTGCCGAGGCGAAGGCCGAGCTCGAGCGCCGCTCGAAAGGCAAACCCCCGGACACGCTCGCCACGGCGCTTCTCGCACGATACAAGGACAACGTCGCAAACCTGTGCAAAATCTACAAGCAGGTGAAGCCATTGCACGAGCAGCGCGCTGCCCTGGAGAAAACCTACGGCAAGGAATTTCTAGACATCGTATGGAAGAACCTCGACAGCATGGGCTGGGTGGTGAAATCCGTCAGCGAGCTCGAGAAGGAGATGCCGGGCAAGATGGACGACCCGTTCATGAAGCAGCTCGCTTCCCAAGCGACAAAGGGCGCGAACC
>CAILMU010000034.1 GCA_903835325.1 uncultured Microcaldota archaeon
AATCTTGAGCTTGCTTTCAAGAAGGCCAGAAAGAGAAAAACAACGAAAGGGTACGTCATTGAATTTGAATCATGCCTTGAGAGCAACCTGATGCAACTGAAAAAGGAACTTGAAACATTCTCTTATCGCCCTGCGCCTTTGACATTGTTCACAATAAGAGACCCGAAAACACGGAAAATAAGCGCATCTCATTTTCGAGATCGTGTCGTCCATCATGCTTTGTGTAACATCATAGAGCCTATCTTCGAGAGAAATTTTATCTACGACTCATTCGCCAACCGGAAAGGCAAGGGAACCCATGCAGCCATCCTCCGCTTTGAGGCCTTCATACGCAAGGTAACCCAAAACGGAAGACTGTCAACTGAAAACCGAAACACGTCCGCCCCCCCCAAGATTCTGACGGAAATGACGTTATCGGCTATGTGCTGAAAGCCGACATAAGGCATTATTTCGATAGCGTTGACCATCAAATCCTGCTGGGCATAATCCGGCGCAGAATAAGGGATCCTCACGTTTTATGGCTGATAAAGCTCATTCTGGAGCACCACAAAACTATTGTACCTGAGAAGGGAATGCCACTGGGCAACCTGACCTCGCAGTTCTTCGCGAATGTATACTTGGACGAGCTTGACCAGTTCGTCAAGCATACGCTGAAAGCGAGATTCTACATACGCTACGTGGATGATTTCGTTATTCTCCATCGTGACAGAGGACAGCTTGAACGATGGAAAGAGGAAATTGCTGCTTTTCTCCATGAACGTCTTGAGCTTGGGTTGCACCCTGAAGACCCCAAGCTCAAGGCTCGGAACAGAACCGTTCCTGTCCCGAACGATCGGCTCAGTTTTCCCTGACTGCACTGTTATTTTGGTTCAAATCAGAACAGAACCCTGTTTTGACCTCGCAACTGAGGGCTGTTCTGAGAGGAGAACTATATAAAGCTAGCTCTCTGTACTGGTAATCCTCAGTATGCGTGTGCCGTATGTCTTATATTAATACGTTTCTTTCAAACATAAACTGTCATATTTAAAAACACTTATAGACATCTTTCTCATTGAGGGGGGTTTGTGCCAAAGATAGAATTCAATTTAACGGTCCAAGCAGCGTTGAAGCCTACTGAAAATGCTTTCAGACCCTTAGCTTCAGGTCAGGATCCGTTGGTGAGTGGTCCAATCAACATAGAACGGTTTAGCAGATTTTTCGACGCGATTCGGGAGTATGCAACCAAACCGAATCACGCTATCAGTGAGCGAAGATATAGAAGAAGGGAAAGGGAAATCGACAAACAATTTGTCGAAAAAGTCGTCGAGCTTATACCAGAACTTAAATCCAAGGACCCTCTTGTATTGGAATCTTTCGGTGTTCGGCCAGGCGTCGCCGACACGAACTTAAAAACTGTGAAGCGGCTTCTCGCTGACCGTGATATGAGCTACGAAGAAAAAGAATTACGATGTATCAGAGCGAAATATGCGATCATCAGAAAAATACAGATGGAAAGTGATTCTGTCGAGGAGTACTCTACCGCAGTCGAAGAGATATACGCTATTTTCATGGGAATTGCTGCTCCAGGGCGCAAAGCGCATGAGAGTTTCAGAAATAGTGGTGATTATAAGGAAGAAGATTTTTACGACAAAACGACCGGTTTTAACTTCCAATGTTTCGAGGATTTAGCTCTAAACGTTATTTTCCATGTTATGATGGACACATCGGAATTTGATTTAGATGCCTTTGAGCGGATGGTACTTGGTTATCTGTCCTCCTCGATCAATGGCTTAGCTGATGCCGGGACAATACGGGGCCAAGCTTTGTGGGACGGTTCAATCCAAACAGAAAATATCCGAAGCCCTTCAGATATCTGCACCGATGGTGTTTTCGGTCAGAATTGCGCCAGGCGATTAACTGATCTCATGACGGGTACTCCGGAAAAAGTTCAAACTGCCGAGAGATGGTTCAGAACTATTGGAATTCAAATACATCTGGAAGAACCCTAAGGCCATTGGTAAGACAGAAACAGTATCTGCATGAAATCTCTTTTACTTCTAATATCGACTTTTTATTGCATTGATTTTTCCACATGATCCGAATCCTTAGTGGAAACTTCCACGGTTGCTCTGAGCCCAGGGCTCGGAACAGGAATACAGGGATTGGAACCTGAGTTCGAATCTTCAATACTGCATTTTATAGATTCAACAATTAATCGCTCGTCGAATAATGCCTCTAGGAAACAGAAAAAAATTGTAGCAGAAAAGAATGGAACCATGGTTCGAATCTTTTTCCGGCTGATTCGAACAAAAATGATGATGCAGGAGGAAAAGTCAAAGATAATTCCTCTGAGAAAGGGGATAGCCCTGCTTGGTTTTCGCGTCTATTATCGCTACAAGCTCCTCAAGAAAAGCAATGCACGGAGAATTTGGAAACGCCTTGATAGATTCGGACGCTATTATGCGAAAGGAGAGTTAAGCAGAAAAGAGGTTGTTCAAAGCCTTGAGGGCTGGCTCGCTTATGCCGGATTCGCTAATTCGTATAATCTACGTCGAAAAGTCGTTGCGCGGTTCAATGAGCTTTTTGGAAGCCAAAAATAGACCTTTTTAACCTCTAGCGCTCAGAACGTCCCTCGGTCGGAAGGGCAAAAAAGGTGCTGAACACAGACCAAAAAGATATGCAGGGGAAGAGATTTGAACTCTTGAAGGGACTAACCCACCAGCCCCTCAAGCTGGCGCATTTGACCGCTCTGCCACCCCTGCGAACGAATGTGATCTGGGGTTTGGCGATCGAAACGTCGATCGACTACACCCCTGCATGAAAATAAGAAGCGGCTAAAAACAAAGACCCGCGAAACACGGGCCAGTCTGAAAATAGAAAGTTATTCCTTCTTCGCCTCTTCGGCCGGTTCGGTCTTCTCTTCCTTGGCCTCTTTAGGTTCCTTCGGCTCCTTGACCTTTTTAGCCTTCGGCTCCTTCTTGGCCTTCGGCTCTTTGGCTTCGGCATGCTCTTTCGTCTTCTTGGCTTTGGGCTCCTTCTTGGCCTTCTTCTTGGCCTTGGACTCGCCGCCGAGGACCGTCGCGACCCTGTCGATATCCTGCTCGATTATCTCGCAGCCGCGCTCTATCACTTCGTAAGGCTCCATCTGGTATAGGCTCTCCACGAAGAACTTGAGCCCTTTGCCTTCAATGCCGTAGGATACCAGACCGGACTGATGCTTCGCGTGATTGCGCCCGATACCGAGCAACGCTTTCCCTTCGAAACGGAGGTGCTGATTGTTGCCGAGCGTAATTATCGGTATCTTCAATGGGACGATTATCTCCTTGTCGGAGCTCTTCATGTCGGATGCATAGGCTATGCCCGGCCCGATGGCATCTATCGAGAACACTATCTCTGCCCCTGCCGGAAGATCCGACGGGGTCGTGATCGGCATCAGGCCTAGCCTGTGCGAGATGTATTCATCCCATAGAGGGGACGAGTTGTCGTAGAATACAACCGTTTCGATAGCCAAAACAGGCACGCGGGACATTGAGTACCTGCGCACCATATTTGCGAATGGCATCGATATGTCGTCAGTGACGAACTCGATCCGGTTCCCGTGCTTCTTGTCGAGCTTCATACCCTTCTTCCCCTTCTTCCGCCCTTCCTTTTCATTGAATCGGTAGGCAGCGGCGTGACATCCTCGATCCGCCCGATGCGGATGCCTGTCCTAGCTACAGTCCTGACCACGGCCTGCGCGCCTGCGCCAGGCGTCTTCATCCCGACGCCTCCGGGTGCTCGGATCTTCACATGGACGAGTGTGATTCCCTTGTCTTTGAGCGAAGTCACCACGCGCGAAGCCGCTTGCATCGCCGCATAAGGCCTGCCTTCTTCGCGGTGGGCTTTCACGACCATCCCGCCGCTCGCCCAGGCGAGGGTCTCTGCCCCGCTCATGTCGGTCGCGGTTATGATGGTGTCGTTCTTCGATGAGTATACATGGAGCACTGCTATCTTGTGCTTCCTGGGGACGAACTTCTTCTCCTCCACAGGGGCGGCAGGAGGAGCGGCTTCGGCCGGCTTCTCTTCAGCCTTTTCCGGAGGTTTCTCAGGGGCTTTTTCCGGAGCAACTTCGGTTTTATGCTCATGGACCGGTTTCGCCTCTTTGGCCTCGTGCTCCTCTTTCTTGACGTGCTTCTTCGGTTCCTCGGCTTTCTCAGCCTTCTTCTCGTCTTTTCCTGTCATGGATAAATGCACCTCATGAAGCCGTCGGGGCCTCTTCCTTCTTGGGTTCTATCTTGGCCTCGGGTTTCGGCTCTGTTTTTGCCTCGGGTTTCGGCTCGGGTTTCTCTTCGGCCGGTTTCGAGCTTATCTCGATTGGTTTGGCGTATGCCAGCCCTTCATCGATGCTTACAAGGTATGCCGGCTTCGTGACACGGCTGCCATCCACCAGGATGAAACCGTGCGTTATCAGCTGACGTGATTGCGACATCGAACGCGCAAGGCCTTTGCGCAAAACGACAGTCTGCAGCCTCCTCTCGAGGATATCCTTCACTTCGAGCGAAAGAACGTCATCCAGGGGGGAGCCCTCTTTCAGGATGCCCATCTTCGCGAGTTTGGAGAGGATCTTCTTCCCGTCGTCGCGCCTCTCCTCTTCAGTGACTGAAAGCAGCCTTCTTGCTTCGCGCCGGTATTTCTTCAGTTCCGCTGTCGCGCGCCACAATTCCCTCATGTTCTTCAGTCCGAAATTAGTTTTCAGGCTTTTCTCTTCCGCTAGCCTGTCTACATCCCATAGTTTCTTGGGCCTCTCGAACTTGTTGCGAAGTCTTCTTGGGTCTCCCATATGAACACCTGTATTACTTCTTCTCCGCCGGCGCTTTTGCCGCCGGTTTCGCCGCTGCCGGGGCAGCCGCCGCAGGTTTCGCTCCTGCTGCCGGTTTCGCACCTGCCGCCGGGGCCGATGCCGGAGCACCAGCCGCGCCAGGTTTCGCTCCTGCCGCCGCGCCGCCTTGGGCCGCTATGATGGCTTTCCTGAGCACACCGACCGCCATACCGGTCCTTCCGGTGTTCCTGGTCTTCTGGCCCCGAACTTTCTGGCCGTAGAAGTGGCGGTATCCTTTCCAGGTGTATTCCTTCTTGTCACGCTCCAGATCCTGGGTGACATCGAATATGAGGTCGTTCATGATATCGTGCTTATCCTCGCCGGTGGTATAGTCCCCTCGGCGGTTGAGCAGGTATTTCGGGATGTTCTTGAATGTGTTCAATTCGTGGAGCATCTTGTCTATCTTCTCCATCTGCTCCTCTGGTATGTCGCCGACCCGCGTGCTCGGTGCTATCCCGAGCTCGTTGTTGATGGTCTGCGCGACTGAAATCGACAATGTGTGCCCGATGCCGCGGACACGTACGAGGCCCCGGACCAGCGGGACTTCGCCTTTCATATCCTTGCCAGCGATGCGCACGATGCCACGGAAACCCTCTTTCTCCTCGACTTTCGGGCCTGCCGGCTTCTTGTGGACCGGTTTCTTTTCTTCCTTGGCTTCCTTAGCCTCCCTGGCTTCTGCCCTGTGCTCGGCCTTTGTCGTGGCCTTCGCATCCTCTTTCGGCTCGTGTTGTTTTTTAGCCATAAATATCACACCCTGCTCACTGTCTCGCATTCGAATTCGCTTACTTTGTCTATCTTGCGTATCTTCTCTTCCAATTGATCCATCCCGCCTTCTGAATCATTCATCAACACGATTGCTTTGAGCGCCAGGATGCCGAACCCGACATCCTCTTCCCAGAATCTCGAGACTTTGACGAGCTTCTCGATGTGCGACTTCACCGAAGGTATCGCCTTCGGATCCTCGACATATATTTTTATCTGCGCTTCGATATTGTATTCGACCATTCATCCACCTAAGGGCCGGCGAAGCCAGATTCAGCCGTATATTTCACGCGGTTCTCGCGGCAGTAGCCGCATCGCACGACCTTCCCTTCGCCGTAGGGATCCGGGAATTCGGCGAAATCCTTGGACATCTTTCCGCAACTTATGCATCGCTTCAACAAACCACCTAAAACTGCATGAATTAATCTCGAGAAGAGCGGCTTAAACTGCCCGAAAAACCCGGGTATTACGCGGGTCCCTGAGCCTAAAACGCGCACTATCTCTGAGTAGAATGCAGAGAATCATTTAAAAGGAATACATATTTAAACATGTTTGTTATCCGTGAGATGCTTAACCGGGTCATAATGCCCTCGTAGTCTAGCCTGGATAGGACGCAACCCTGCGATGGCGCTTTTCATATTGGAAAGCCGCAGCCAGAAAGGTTGATGGGCGGGTTCAAATCCCACCGAGGGCGTACCTTAGTTTTTCTCCCGGTATTCTTCTTTCTTTAGGGGCATACAGTATTCTTCCGGGCGTCTGTACACCAATAAGACCAGGCTCGCCAATAACAATAACGTTCGATTACCCGAGCCTGATCTTATTGCGGAGCACAATGTTTTCATAGGAGCACACATCGCTCGCGGTCACCGATATACCAAGGCCGCGAGGGTCGATAAGGTTCTCTTCCGGAGCACTATGTGGATGTGGATTTCGAGGTCGATGCGTCGACCTCGAATATTCGAGGCAGTAAGCCTCGAAACTCCGGTTTTACAAAGGCCACATCTGTAATTTAGGCTCCTCTAGTCCAGGCTTCTCTTAAGGCACCCCACCCCTGGATAATAGCTCATCCCTTTCCGCTTGATTTGGTCTGGGATTCCGATAAGATGATCACGTATCTCACGATACATCCCACCACCGTCGCGATGAGCCCGCTGATGCATCCGACGTATAATACCACATAGAAGCCCAAAGCTGACAGGCGCAAGAGGGACGGCAGCACTATGGGAAGACATTCCAAGAAAGACAATACGAATCCATAAACAAAAGAGATGGTGGCAGTGTCGAGCAAGGTATTCCGATTCCTCAGGAAATAGAAGATGAGTGCGGTTAATGAGGAGATTACGATGTACTGATAGATCACGCTGAGGAACAGGATGCCGTTCAGGAGATAGATCAGCAAAACGTCCAGGACTATCCCTATCAGCAAAGCGATGATGAAATCTTTCCAGTTTATTTCCATTTTCTACACCTCGTCACCCGGTAATCGTTCTTGACTTGACCTTAATTAAAACGATATATAGCGTATGGGCGAGTCTATCGGCGCCTTGAAAAAATGAAAAATAGAGGGGGTTTCCCCTCGATCTGCTCTTCCACGCTTTACGATGGGGCGCAGACGCTGTTCTTGCAGGAATACCCTGCGCAGCATGCTCCAGCGGCTCCCGTCGCAGCTGAGCAAGCGCCGGATTTCTGGCAGGCCGAACATACTCCATTGGAGCATAGGTACGGGCTGCAGCATTCGGTGTCGCTCGAACAGGTGGCGCCTTTCTCTTGGCATGAGCTCGAAGAGGTGCAGACGTATTTCCCGCTGCAGTAATATCCGTTGCAGCATTCTGACGAGCTCTTGCAGGAGCCGGATGTCCTGCACATGCCGCTGCAAGCTCCACCTATGCAGCTAAAGCCGGAGCAGCAGTCGCTGTCAGCGCTGCATTTCCCACCTAAGTTGGCACAAGTCGGCTGCTCTACGCAGTAGCCGTTGTCGCTGCAATAAAGGCCACTGCAGCAATCGGATGAGCTGCTGCATTTGCCGGCTGTCAGGCACGACTTCATGCAATATCCGTCCTTGCAGCTCAGGCCGGAACAGCAGTCGGCGGCCAAACTGCATGCAACTCCCTGATCTTTGCATAATGGCTGGCAGTAGTTGTTCTGGCAGGAATAGCCAGAGCAGCAGTCGCCGAGGCTCGAACAGATGCCCGACGTCTTGCACGCCTGGCATTTACCATTCGAGCATGACAGGCCGGAGCAGCAGCTGGCATTTGCTGGAGCCGCGCTCGTCGCAGCGCCTACGACGGCGCACGTCTGCCCCTGCGAAATGCAGGTCGGTCTTTTCTGGCAAACGCTGTTTGTGCAGCTCAAGCCAGAACAGCAGTCGCTATCCGTGCTGCATTTCCCCTGTTCATTCATGCAGGTGCCGCCGCACATGCCGTTCGTGCATGATAAGCCATCGCAGCATGCGGTCGCATTGACCCGGACTCCTGCGATATTGGTCGTGGTTCCGACCTCGCAGGCCTGGCCGCGCTGGACGCATGCCTGCTCTACGCAATAGTTATTATAGCAGTAAGAGTCGGCGCAGCAGGTCCCGTAGTACGTCGTATTCGACGGAACGAACGCAGCGGCAGTGGCCCCGGGGGCATAACCGCATCTTTGCCCTGTCTGGACGCATTGCTGCGTAGGAGGCGTGCAAACGCCATTCAGGCACTGGTAGTCGCCGCAACACTTACCATAATATGTCGGATTATTAACGAACGCGCTCAGCTTGCTCGGCCCGTAATCGCAGAACTGGCCCTTGTCCACGCATTGCGTTTCGCGCTTAATGCATTGGCCGTTGACGCATGCCATACCTTCGCAGCATGCTCCGTAATAGGCTGACTGGTTAGGGACAAGCATCGAATATGTGGCTACTGTGCTTGCGCTCCCATAACCGCAGGAGTTGCCCTCCTGACGGCAGTTTTCGCAAGTCGTAGGTCTGCTCACGTTCCCGCAGGTCGGGCATTTGTTATCTACGCAATACACCGCCGTATAGCAGGTGACGTCACGGGTGATCCCGGTATTATCTGTGAATGTGTTCCGCTGTCCTTGGCTCCCTGAAGGCACAGCAAGGACTTCCCCTCCGCTGCCTCTTACGACAAGCGAACCATTGTCGCCGGGATTCATGCCCGTGGCGATATTATTCGGGGGATTCCCGAGTATGCTAAGGCCGCTGTTTGTCGAAGCGTTGTTTGCCGAACAACAGGGGGCCTTGAAGAAATAGAACACCATGAACAGCAGGAATGCTCCGAGCAGCAATCCTATGAGGAGGAATGTCAATCTCCCGTACAAAGTATCCAATCCTTTTCCAGGGATATCCGTGACTTTACCGATAATATCAGCCATTATAGCACCGAAAACGATTAGGATGCAAGCATTATAAACGTGCTTTTAAGGCATTGCAGGATGGATTTAAGGGAAAACCTGCGTCTTATAATATATTAGATTAGGTTTGGGCCCGATGAGATTTGAACTCATGACCTTTCGATTTCAGAAGACTGAGGGAGAAAGTTTTTGATGAAACTTTTTCCCAAAAAGTTTCTATCAGTCGAACGCTCTAGCCGAGCTGAGCTACGGGCCCGTAGCTTGAAGATAGGATTTAATCGTACCGTACTCTTTTAAAACGAATCCGCGTGCGGAGCGCGAGGGGCATCCTCTTCATGATTCGGATACCACGATCATAGTTTTGGTCTTGGTTATCCCCTCGATGCTTTGAAGCTTTTCAAGGAGGATGGTCTGGAACGCTTCCATATCCTTTGCCCTCACAGTCACGAGAAGGTCAGCATCACCCGTCACGATATCGACGCTTTGGACGGCATCGAGATTCCTGATATCTGATGCCACATCACGCTGCGTCCGCTTCATTTTCTTCAGCATGGCGATGTCGACGAAAACCAGCACGTGCGCCTTCATCCCAAGGCCGAGGAGAGGGTAGTTTTTGCGTATCGTATATCCGGATATCAGGCCATCCTCCTCGAGCTTCCTGATGCGGTGATGGATAGTGGATGCGGGCATGCCCATCTTCCTCGATATGGTGTGTATGCGCATCTTCGCGTTCTTCTCGAGCAGTTTTAGGAGCTCCAAATCGGTTTCGTCTATTTTCTTGTCCATATTTGGAATATTTCCAATATATATTAAAAAATGTTACGTTTTTTGTAAAAATTGCAATTTTTCTTGGCCAATTAATATATACAAGCCCGGGAGCAGGACATATCAGTGATATTATGAAGGACCAGAAAAAGTCATATCTGAAACTGACATCGGGCATCTTGAGGTATACCACGGATTTCTTCCACAGGAGCAATTTCACGCAGCTCATGCCAGTCATTCTCTCATCGGTCACAGACCCGCTCGGCCCAGACCCGGGGAGCACGGTCATCAAGACCGGGGAGATAGAATACTTAGGTCAGAGGCTGAGCCTGACCCAGTCCATGATATTGCACAAGCAGATCGCTATCAAGGAGGGGCTGGAGAGGATTTTCATCATCTCACCGAACGTCCGGCTCGAGCATCCTATGAGGCGGGAGAGCGGAAAACATCTCTTCGAGTTCTCGCAGGTTGATTTCGAGATAGCGCACGCCAAACAGGAGGATGTCTTCGCCTTGATGGAAGGCTTCATGGCCGGATTAATGACGCATATGGATGCGCATTATTCAGATGAGCTCGAAACCTTGGGGAGGAAGCTCCCCAGGATAGAAGGGCCGTTCAAGATTTATTCGACCTACGAGCTTGCCGAAAAATATGGTCCGGATTGGGAGATGCAGGCATCGCTTGGTTCGAGCCAGCCGTTCTGGGTGCTCGACCATAAGCGGGAGTTCTATGACAAGGACGATCCCTCTCGCCCGGGGCATCACCTGAACTACGACTTGGTGTATCCTGAAGGTTATTGCGAAGCGCTGTCCGGAGCAGAACGGGAACATAATTTTTCATTAATCATGGAAAAGATCGAAAAGCACGGCCTCGACAAATCGAGGTATGGACCCTATCTCGATGTGGCGAAGACAGGCTTGGTTCCTTCCGCTGGAGGCGGTTTCGGAGTCGAACGGCTCTCGCGCTTCGTTTCCGGAGCAAGCCATGTCGGCGATGTCCAGCTATTCAGGAGAGTGCCTGGGGAGCCGGTCGTAGTCTGATTTTTCTATTTTTCTATATAATATATAGCATATGAGGATCGCCATCGTTTCCGACCTGCATCTCGGCTACTCCCGCTTCGAGGGCGATTCCTACGGCCAGGCCGAGAAAGCGATACTCGATGCATCCTCCAGGTCAGACCTCATACTCTGCGCAGGGGATATCTTCGATGTCAAGATACCGAAGCTCGAGACGTTGATGAGGGCTGTCGAGATTTTCGATAAATCGAAAGTCCCTGTGGTCGCTATTCACGGGAACCATGAACGAAGGACAAAGGATACGACAAATCCGGTCCAGCTCCTATCCGCGAGCACGAACATGGCGTTGTTGCATGGCAAGGATTTCATTTTCGAAAAGGACGGGCGGACAGTTCAGGTATTCGGGATGGGAAGCGTGCCCGAGGAATTGGCAGAGGCGGCCCTGAAATCGTTGATGAAAGAGCGCTTCCAGCCGAAGGAGGGCGCTTTGCGCATACTCATGATACACCAGACGATCAAGGAACTGATTTCGGGTTCAGGAGACGAAGAGCTGTCGCTTGAATACCTTGAGACGCTCCCCTTTGATCTCATCGTCGACGGGCACATCCATGAGACGATATCTCGAAACGACGGGAAATTCCTGATACCAGGGAGCACAGTGATAACGCAGCTCAAGGATTCCGAGACAGCTCCGAAAGGATATTTCCTGTATGATACGGAAACAAGGAAATCGGAATTCATTCCCATCGATTCGCGGAGGTTCTTCTACGAGAAGATGAAGTTCGAATCTGCGGATGAGACAACGATACGCGACGCGATAATAAAAAAAATCAAGGAATTGCGAGCGCTTTCGCCCGATTCATTGATAGCCATAAAGATAGAAGGCACTTTGAAGAAAGGCCTTACATCATCAGATATCCAGCTCGATTCGTTCGAGAACGTCTTCATAGAGAACAATCTCGATTCGCAGAGCCTTCTCGCGCGCCTCGACAAGATAAAGGAGATGCGCCAGAACGCGCTGTCTGTCCGGGAGCTCGCCCTGAAGGAGCTCGCCAAGAAGACGGAGGGGTCTGTGACGATGTTCGACAGCTCTGAATTGTTCGAAAAACTTGTTCTGGGAGTTGACGAGACGATCGCGTATCTGGAAGAGAGGAATAAAAAGGAGACATGAACAATCTAATTCGTTATCTTTGCAGGGATGACAGAGCCCGGTCAAATGTGCGGCGCTTAGGAAGGCTTTTTGTCTCAGGCTTCTCAAAGGGCAAAAACCCTGGAAAAAGCCCTGAGATGCGACTCCGGCCTTAGGATACGCCGTGGCTTAGTGCCTGCGCAGGTTCAAAAGCTTTGAAATCTGGCGATTTCAAAATTTGCCAGCAAAGCTGACAATCCTGCTCCCTGCATACTGATCAGGTCAGAGGACGCTAACTCGTAGTGTCCTCTGATCAGGTCTAAAATCCTGCTCTAGCGCTTTCTGATCTGGTCTAAGTTTAGGCCAGCGGTGTCCATCCGACCGAGAGAGCTTCTGAGAAGAGAAGTTAATAAATATCCCTATAGGGAAATTGATAATTGGATTTCTATAACCATTTCAATCATTAAAGGATTGAGGTGTTCTCCGGAAGAGTGAGTCCCCATTTGAATTGAGCCGCATATTCGATCTGGGTTTTGGTAATCATAAAGATGCCATTGTTTGCGCCGAAAAGCAAGTTACCGGATCGGTCCATGAATAACGATCTAGGGCCGTTTTCTCTGGTAAGATCGTCTTGGTAAAAGAGAAGCTTCCATGATGAGCCGAAATCTTCGGAAAAGAATATAGTCTGTTTCGGTTGTGATGCAGGGAGAAGGATGAAATGCCTTGATGGGTTAGATGGATCCGTGATATGATCAAGGGTGGCTCCTCTGACAGATGCCTTAATCCAGGTTTTTGTCTTCTCATCCAAAATACGAGGTCCCCATCCTTCCGTATCAGCGAACCATCGGGTTTTGCCGGAGTTATCAGGGAATCCCCGAATAATTAGGCTGTGCCAATTTAGCCCTTTTGAAAAAGGCTCCCAATTCATTCCGCCATTTTTAGTCCCTATAATATAATAATCATCAAAATTTTCTCCTACGTATGCGCCGCGTTCATTCCGCTTATAATTTGCATGTCCTCCATCTTCTGTAGTCACATAAAAAGTATCTGAAGAATTCGGGTCCTGCCAAAAATCCCAGACTTTCCGGTTAATCATAGTTATTTCATATTGCTGGGGGATCTTCATCGATCTATAGAAGGGACGGAATGTCATATCCCGGCCATGACCCGTCAGTACGAATAGCCCGCCATCCTGTGAGCCTGTTGCAGTATAGAATTTTCCGGAAACTTTATTGTCGGCTCTGACTATCATTGATATGAATTGATCTACATGTTTGGTTTCAGTGAACGATTCGCCGAAATCCTCGGAAACAAGGATCGAATGGAAAGAGACTCCATATACGAATCTGGGATCGACACTATCGATCGAAAAGCTAGACATGTCCCCTTTAGATGCCCAACTTTTCCCAAAATCCTTGGAATAACATAGGGTATAGACCGGATTGAATTTTTCGTCGAGATAACTTTTGATTGCCATAACGATATTCGGACGTATTGGGTGTATCTCCGCATGTATGATTTTCTCAATCTTAGTGCATCGGTTTTCCTTCGGCGACTCTTTGATCAGCGTGGAATCTCCACTTGAGAGAATAGCGATATTTTGAGTTGTTGATGGTACATGGCTTTGCAAGAGCGGCATTGCCGCTATGAAAACAGCAGCCCCAGTGATTTTGGCACCTTTTGATATCTTTTCAGCATTCCTCAACATAGGTGAAGCAGTCATAAACTCAGAATTACATTAAATAGCACTATTTAAATAGCAAAGCGTTCTCACTGATTTGAATGAAGTCGCTTGTTTTCCGGACATGTTTTTTCCTTATCTAGCTTTGCTAAAGTACTTTCCAGCCGCTTCGGATAGTTATACAAATCTATATCCGCCATACCATCACTTCCGGCGGACGGACTATATTTTACTTGATGCCAAATTTGGCATTGTAGCGTAAAACAGGCTTCAGACCTCTGATCAGTTCAGAGCGTTTGCTCCCTGCAATCAATCTTTCTCAGATGAATTCGCCGCATCGCCGCCATCGGCTGCTTGGCTTGGGCAGCTCACATCGACACTGATGAACATCGATGCATTGTAATTTTGGCTTGAACTTGGACGCGAACCGGTAATCGAAGGAGCAGAGATCAGATACAACCGGCCCTCGAATTCCTTTTCTATCGTCTTTCCCTCCTGGATTTCGAAGGTCCCGAAGTCATATTCCCCATATGGTGTCGCATTCCCGCCGTTGGGCTGG
>CAILMU010000035.1 GCA_903835325.1 uncultured Microcaldota archaeon
AATCCGAACGAGCGCGCACGGTTTTTTGTTTTTCATTTTTTTATGAATTTTTTGTATATTTTATTTTCTCTTTTCAATTTTTCTCATCCTATTATTTTTATTATGTCGCAATAACATAATCCTTATGACTCATGCCGACCTCGCGTTCAAGAACGTGACTAACAGGACCGGCAGGAAAGTCCCCTACGATTACAACAAGATACAGAAAGCGATAAGCAGGGCCATACTCGCCCTCGAGCGGCGCCCGGGCGAGAATTTCGAGAAGGAGACCGACCGCATATCATGGACGCTCACAAAAGAAGTCGTCGCGCAATTGCAGAAGCGGTGCTTTGTCGAGCAGATAGAGTCGCCTCACGTGGAATTGATCCAGGATACTGTCCTTGACACGCTCCATCGCGAGATGTCCAAAGGCGCCCAGTCCAGGTTGGCGGATCCGGAACGCGTCTGGATGGGATACATGATATACAGGGAAGGCAGGAGGTTCGTCCGCGAAGGCAGGATAACACAGAAAGAATTCGACAACCAGACCCGCCTCCTGGAGAAAGTCGCCGAGCTGCGCGCCTGGAACGCAGAATACGGTTGCGATACCATCGCCGGTTTGAACGAATGGTTCACGGGCAATCATGCAAATGCTCTCATCAGAATCTCGGAGGATCGGAAGACCGGCGAGCTCCATGACGTCGCGGAGTATCTCGAGCGCGTCATGCATGAACGCGAGGTGCGCGCAATCATAATCACGGGCCCGTCATCTTCTGGGAAGACTACGACTACAAGGCGCTCAACGCAATTCTTGGCGCAGCTGAAGCCCGGGACGGCATTCAAGCCGATAGAGGTGGACATGTATTTCAAGCCGAATTCGGCGCATGAGGAAGTCAGCTATGACGTAGATGGCACCAAGGCGAAGGATCTGAATTTCGAGCTCCCGAGCTCCTACGATATCGAGCTTTTCAACGACCACCTGGAACGCCTCATGCGCGGCGAGACTGTGCTGATGCCCAAATACGATTTCGCTTCCGGCACCCGCAAAGATGATCAGACGCCATTCTCCCTTGGCAGGCACGAAGTCCTCCTCATCGACTGCATGCATGCGTTATCACCGGAACTGACCCAAGCCATCCCGAGGGATAACAAGGTCAAGGTGTATATCGAAGCGATGAACATGCTCGAGGATGGGAAAGGCGAATATCTCAGATGGACAGACCTGCGCCTGATGAGGAGGATGCTGAGGGATGTCCGCACACGTGGCCACGCGATTGAAAAGACGGTGCGCCACTGGCATCTTGTCAGGAAAGGCGAGAGGTTCATCTTCCCATATATCAGCTCGGCCGACCTGATAATCAACGGAGGGTTGCCTTACGAAGTCCCGATTCTGAAGCATTATCTGGATGGGATACTCAAGGATATCAAACCCGTTTTCGACCGCAACCGGGATCTATTCGACGGCAAAGCGCGCGTCCAGCGCATCCTCGGCCTGCTCTCGCAGTTACATGGCGCTAGCGAAAAGCAGATAGAATCTGTCCCGAAGAATTCGATACTGCGGGAATTCATAGGCGGAAGCGAGTTCTTCTAGCTTTGTTCAGTTCTCCATCATCCCATGCCTTACCTTCTTCACTATGCCGGCTATAGGGTACCATATGAACAAGTATATCGCCGGAATCAGGACAAGGCCCTGCAGAAGGCCGTATTGCACATCCCATTTCGGGTAAGCGATGATTCTCGGAGTGAACGAGATCTGGTCGTATGTGCACGGCACCCCGTTGTATGTGCAGTTGCCGACAGATGATAGCGGGATATACGCCTTCAGGTCGTAATTGAATTTCTCGTCGAAACTCGCGCTCGTGCAGTTCTCGGACTCATCCTCCACGGTGAGATTCACTCTGTTGTTGAAATTCACGTGCCAATTGAAATCAGGCTCGAAGGTGGTGCCGTTCGGGTATGTCAGGAAGCTATTGTTGTCCTGGAAGCAGATTTGCAGGTTGGCGTGCGATACGAACGGCGGGAAGTCCAGGTAGTTGGCGAACGGGAACACGGAGCCTATCTTGTTCTGGGTCGCGATGTCATAGTTGTGGCTGAAGCTATATGTGATGGTGTCGGAGCCGCCGGCTACGCTTTCGGCCGGATTCGTGACAAGGTCCCCCTTCACGGTCTCGCTGTGCGGGACTATCCAGTACCCGATAAGGAACGGGATGAGGACGAGGAGGATTATCCTCGCTGCATAGTTCGCGGCCTGCCCATCAATCTTCATCATATAGAATCAACTGGATGCTATTAGCTCCGCCTTGATATTTATCTTTTCGCATTTCCAAAATCCGCTGCGACGAGCGCCGATATGCGGTTGGAAAAGAAAGATGGAAGAAAAGAAAGAAATATCGAAAATAGGGGGTCGATGACCGCTACTTTCTCCACCAGCCCCTCATCTCCATGGCTTCGCGCACGCGCCCCTTTGCTATCTCCATGGCTGCCTTGCGGGTGTCGTGCTCTTTGGCCTGCTCGAGCATGATCTTCGTGTTGGTCGCTATCTTATCCTCCACGACCTTGAACATGGTTTTCGAATCCCAGCCCATGGTCTCGCAGTAGCTCGATATGACGCCGCCGGCATTCGCCACGAAGTCAGGGAGCACCACGACGCCCTTCTTCATAAGCACCTGCTCGATCTCGTATTTGGCCGGAAGGTTCGCCGCCTCGGATACGATCTTCGCCTTGACATGCTCGACGTTTCCTTTGTGGATGACATCTGGCCTCGCGCCAGGTATCAGGATATCGACTGGTAGCTCGAACAGCTTGGCCGCATCCAGCTTCTCGCCTTTTGCCGCTGTCACCGTGCCTTTTTCGGCCTTGATTTTCATGAGGTCGGCATACTTCAGCCCGGTCTTCTCATATATCGTGCCTTTGGAATCCGACACCGCGACGACCTTGGCGCCGTATTCCTCCAGGAACTTCATCGCGAACGTCCCGACGTTCCCGAAACCTTCGATAGCGACCGTCATCCCGTTCAGGTCTTTGCCCATGTGCTTGACCGCCACCTTAGTCGAGATGGCGACACCGAAACCGGTCGAACCGAGCTCGTGCGGCAGCCCCCCCACGCAGGCAGGTTTGCCTGTGCAGGCCTTCATGGTCCCGCACTCGTCGGCGAATTGCGCCATCTCCTTCTCGGTCGTGTTCATATCAGGGCCTGCGATATATTCGCCCGGGATGACATCCTTGATCTTGCGCGCAAATGCCCTCATGATATCCTCTTTCTGAAGAGGCGTCATCTTCCTCGGATCCGCTCTGATCCCGCTTTTCGCTCCGCCAAAAGGAAGGTCCGCCATGGCGTTTTTCCAGGTCATGGCCCGGGCTAAGCCCATGACTTCCTCTTTGGTCACATCCGGGACCATCCTCATCCCGCCTTTCCCAGGACCACGTGCTGTGTTGTGGATAACACAGACTCCCTGCATGCCAGTCTTCTGGTCATAGACCTCGATTATCTTCTCGAATCCGTATTCGTCCTCTCTGTTCATAGCAATTTACCTCGTCAATTAGTTGATTTTTACAATCTGTATGTCGGGAGGTTTTAAAAATATTGGGAAAGGAACAAGAGCGAACGACGTAATCCGTTATCCCGATCTGCAGAACCATGTATCGCATTCAGAAAAGCGAGAACGCCGCCCTTTTTTTCGGCAGGCATTTCACGAATGTGCCTGCCAGCTCTTCCTGGCGCTCTTTGCGCACCCTTATCCTGCGCATAGCCGCTTTGGCAAGGATTCTTATCTCGTCGTCGCCGAACTCGTTGCGGATGCGTTGCCTCGCTTCGGTATTGAAATCAGAGGGCGAGAACGATTCGCCGGAGCCGTCGCTCTTTATGAATTTCTTCTGCTGCTTGATATTGCCGCCTTGCGAGATGCACCAGATGTTCTCGGAGAATTTGTCCAGGATGCCTGCGTGGTGGGGTTCGAGGTATTTCCCTTCATTGCCTTCAAGGACCTTGGTCATGGCGTATGTTATGAGCTCGCCTATGCCGCCGAGCGGCGAAGCTTTCCCTCCTATGAAATCCCGCCTCCTGAATTCTTCCCTTGCTGTCAGGATGGAGCGTGCGATGCTTTCGTCGGGATTCATAGGGAGCAATACGATGCCGTTGACAACGCACAATGTCGTCCAACCGCCGATGCCGAAGCCACAACCGGCATCTACTATCTGCTGGCCGTGGAGGACGTTCCCGGATTGCGAACCTTGGTTGCTTATTTGGCGCCAGCGCAAGGCTCCCTCATCGTTCTTCGTGCCATCCATGAAGAACAGCATGTCGATGTCGCTGGGCTCGTCCGTGCCCCTGCCATAAACCCCTTTGCCATATATCGCGATGGCCTGTTTAGGGCCGATCGCCTGTATCATGGAGTCGAGCCAGCTATACAAAGTTTCTATTCGATCCGCTTTGTTCGCCAGCATCAATGCCTGTCCGAGTATCCTTCCCGCAAGGGTCGCTGTGGGTTCCTCGAACGGCTCGAAAACGTCCATCGGAGGCACGAATCCTATGTTGTCCCTGACCTTCACGTAGAACTCGACCATCCTCTTGTCGACGTGGGAGGAAAGGGCATGGATAGGCGCGTCTTTCATGTTATAATTAGTGTAAAATAGTATTTAAAAATCAATATGTCCGGCACGCTCGCCATCCCTTCAACGGAACCCTCCGCCACCTGAGGAACCGCCGCTGAACCCGCCTCCGCCGCCGGAGCTCCATCCGCCTGATGAACTGGATGAGAACCCTCCATGGCTGCGGATCACAGGACCGGACCTGTTTCCATATGTCTTGAGATAATACAGCCCGATAGCCGAATCATAATAACGGTAAGACGAGCGCCGCACGACATCCAGGCTCTCGAGCCTTTTTGAGGTCACGGCATCGAGCTCCGAGAAGTTCTTCTTCACCTTTTCGGCCATCTCAAGGGCTGTAGCATATACCAGTATCTCGCCCCAAATCACTGCGGAGCTCGGAGGATATTCCTTCAGCCTGCTCGACTTAATCGCGCGGGCGAACGCATCCCATTTCGAATACTCGTCGCGCATCTTCGCCAAAACTTTCGGTCTCGTGTAATAGCAATAAAGGTCATAAGCCAGAGCAGGAATCAGGATAGCAAAGGAGATGACCGCACCGATTATCTCGGCCCAGTCGCCGCTTGAGATATAGGATTGGATGAATGTGGAGCTGACGAAGACCACCGCGCAGGCGACAATCAGGCCGAAGAATGCAAGGCCGGCTATGCTCACGGTCTTGTTCTCCCCGCTATTCCTTATGCTCCAGAGCTCTTTCTCTTTCAGTATGCGCTCTATCTCGTTCGTGAACGTCCCCATATTTTCGGCTATCGGAGATTTCGAAGCCTCCTCTTTAGTCTTTATCGCGCTGAAATCCGCTGCCATCTGGTCCAGGTCGACCTCGGTCTTCCCCCCGCTGAATATCATGTCGAGGACCGCGTTCTCGTAAATCTTGAGATCTTCCGGCCTTTTCTTGAGCATCAGGATGGTATGTTCGCGGTTCATCTCAGCCGATGCCTCCCCTTTCTTCTCGAGCTCCACGATATCGAGTATGTTCCGGTTTATGAGGTCGATTATGCATGCCGCGAGGACCCCCTTGTCCGAAATCCTGTTGCGGACAAGCACGGTCACGACCGACGGCTCCTCCTTATCGGGCGGAAGGATGTTCTCAGGGAGTTTGGGTATTTTCCGGCCTTCGAGGAAATAATATCCTGCGAGCACCGCAAGCAGGAGCGCGACGGGAAGGCAGCAGCATGTGATGGAACCTGTCGAACCTGAGAAGCCCGGCCCGATTATCTCCTTCGAGTCGTATATCTGCCGCTCGTCAGTCAGTATCTGGAGGGCGGATGCGTTCACCTTGTTGTTAGTGTGAAGTGCTGATTTGTCATAGAGATAGCATCCTCCGATATAATTCCCGCTCGGGACGTCGTTCATCTGTATGACGACCGTCAAATCATCAATGAACGCATTGCCCTGCTTTGTGGAATACACCTCGAAATGCATGTCCTTCACGCGCGAGGCTTCAGGAAGCGTCATCCTCGACTCGAATGCCGTGGCCGGGACGGCCCAGTTGGCCCCATAATGCTCGAAGCAGACTTTCGCGAAATCGTTGTATAGCTGAGCCCTGTCTTTCAGGGTATATATGAGCTCGACATGGTTCGCCCCTTGGAAAGTCTTCTCCCAATCTATCTCTGCGCCCTTCCCGTTCATCTGAGTCTTGAACTGGACATCCTGGCCGTTTACCTTGACGGATTGGACAACGATATTCGAGAGCGCCCCGAAATCCTCGGGCCTTATCGAGCGATAGCCCTCGTTATACTCCTTCTCAAGCGTGAAATCGATATCCTCCTTCACTTGAAGATCTCCGTTGGTGAGGACCGTTGCATGGGTCCTGTAGGAATCGATGGAGAACGCGGATACGGGCGCAAAGAGGATAAATAGGAAGACGAGTACGATTAGAAATGCATTGAAGACGCGGGGCTTCATGCGGGGATATCGGGCGTAAGGTTTATGATTCGAATCAGTTGCGAGCAAGAAAGACTGGACAAAAACGCTCTCTCGCTTTCAAAGCGTGCGTTCGATTTCGTCTTCGAACTCTTTTCTTTTGCTCTCGTCTTGGATACGCTCGAGCGCAGAAGAGAGGAACCCCTCGGTCAGCAATTTTTTCGCGCTTTTCCTATCGAGCCCGCGGGTCATGACATAAAACATCTTTCCCTCGTCTATCCGCGACACGCTGGCAGAATGGCGCGAATTCACGTAGTTGTTCAGTATCTCGAGCTGCGGGTTGGCAAGGGCATGCGAAGCCGGATCCAGCAGGATGGCATGCTCCGCTAGGAATGAAACCGCGCCCTTGCCCCCTTTCTCCACCCTTATCATGCCATCTAACCTGGCGCTTGCTTTCCCCTTCACGACCCCTTTCACAAGGATCTCGCCTTTTGTGTTCGGCGCTTTGTGGACAAGCCTGGAATCCAGGCGGAGCTCTGACAAATCATCTTCGATGAAGACGCTCGTGTCATGGGCCTCCGCACCTTCCCCGACCAAAATGCTCGATATCTTCTCTTCCCCGCCAAACCGCCAAAAACAATTCGTCCGGACAACCGAGCGCGAGGCGACATAATTTGTCAGTTCAAGCGATACGCGCTTGTCTTGGATGACGAAAATCGAGATATCGCATCCCTTCCCGCTATGGATGGCGACCTTGCAATCTTTCTTCGGGGATATCAAAATCGTCGAACGGGCTCCACCATCTATCGTCAGCGAAGAAGTCTCCGTAACTTCGATGCTCTCGCTGTCCCGGACATGGATGCCGGCCCCGCGGAGCTTCGGTGCGCGTTTTTGCTGGTTCTTCATCCTCATTTCCTCAAAAACGATTGATGACTGATGTGATTGGTGTTTTATATTTTAAAGCATCCCCAATTTTACGGTGTTTAAAAGGGGGAGATTAAGTTTATATATTGTCTTCCATATAATAGGACTTGATGGCACTTAAGACAGGCGCTCCCCAAAGCCGAAGGATGAGCTGGATACCCAGGGACAACGATATCCCTGCGTTGCAGGCCGAGCTATCCGGATTCCATGCCAAGGAGGAGTCTAATGCCAAAGCGTTCGAGGCGTTCAAATCGAACATCATCGGATTCACCCAGGTCAGCATCGGAAAGCTCGAGCTTCAGGCAGTGCTCGTGGATCCCAAAAAAGATGGCAAGACGCCTATCGCATGCATCATAACAGAAGCATGTGAGGCAGCTCTCTACGAAAGCCCTGCTTTGATCGGAGTCAACCTGAAAGGGAAGAGGATGAATCTTGAAGACGATGCAGGCAAGCCCAAGTACATATACCAGATAGGGGTATTCGTGCTCAACGGGCTGAAAGCGGCCGCCAATCGCGATAACACTGTCACTCAACCCGCCCGATCGCTCGTGCCCCCATCGATAAGCTCGGTCGATCCGGAAGTCGATATCGTGGGAAGCAGGCTCCAGATGACCGTGGTCCTCTCCAGCAGCGATCCTGGATTCTCCGAAGAGAACCTCAGGGTCCTGGCAAGCGACCTGAGATGCGTGATGTCTTTCCAGCAAAGCTCCGCAAGCTCATATTATTATCTTGTCGTCGGAGACGATGCGCATGAAGAGTATCGTCTGTATATGGACAACCTTCCCCAGGACGTGAGCGTCCTTGATCCTGGAAGATACGCTTCCGTGACCCTGCTGAACTACAAGGGCAGGGACATGCTGCTCTGCAAGGAAGCATGAGAACATCCGGGCTCGGCCTGATTTATCCGACGGCATGCTCGAGCTGCATTTCTATCAGCCTGTTCAACTCGACTGCGTATTCCATCGGCAATTCTTTTGTGAACGATTCGATGAAACCCAAAACTATCATGGCAAGGGCTTCTTTCTCAGGTATCCCCCTGCTCATCAGGTAGAATAGCTTCTCCTCCGCTATCTTCCCGACTCGCGCCTCATGCGCGACAGTCGCCGAGTCATCATCCACTTTGATCGTCGGATAAGTATCCGACCTCGACTTCCCATCCAGCATATACGCATCGCACTGGACGAACGATTTGCAATTCCGGGCGCCTTTGGCTATTTTCACTAGGCCACGGTAGGACGTCCTTCCTCCGCCTTGCGAGATGCTTTTCGAGATGATTTGAGAAATCGTGTTGGGGGCTTCGTGTATCATCTTAGCACCAGCATCCTGGACCTGGCCTTTCCCTGCATACGCGACAGAAAGCACCTGCCCCCTCGCCCTCTCACCCCGTAGAATAACCCCAGGGTATTTCATATTCACCTTCGAACCGATGTTCCCGTCCAGCCATTCTACGAACGCATCCTCGTGCGCGACAGCGCGTTTCGTCACGAGGTTATAGACGTTGTTCGACCAGTTCTGGATGGTCGTATAACGTATGTGCGAACCTTTTCCGGCAAGTATCTCCACCACGGCAGCGTGCAATGATGAAGCGGAGTATATCGGGGCGGAACAGTTATGAGCTGCGACATTATTAGCGACATAACTTTCATCTTCTTCGACACTAAAATTGTATACGGGAATGCTCTCGACACTTCTCTTCTCAATTTTTTTTATGGGCATGTAAATATAGTTTTCATCGATATGGAACATAGTCGCACGTTTTTTACCGTTCAGCCTGCCATTGACTTCGATCCCGAACATTTTCCCCAATTCTACCATATACTCCCCAGTTACTCCTACCGTGTACATCGTTTTTCGATTCTCACGGGTTCTATCCCTCGTGTTTATGAACGCTGCAATACCCAGACGCAGCAGGATATCCCTGGTTTGTTTTGCAAGCACTGGAGAAACCGTATTTAGTCTGAATACCTCTTTGAGCCAGCCACGGGCTCTGGTATTTTTCCTGTAATAATTGCCGTCGCCAAGAAACAGGCCGATTATCAACTGCTTCTGCTTGTGCGTATCTTCGCACATCATCCATTCAGGAATTCGTTTGTTTTGGCTTCCCTTTCCGAACATCAGGTCGAAAGCGCGGCATAACCTTACAGAAGAAACGACCAAAGAGATGCCGTTATTTGTTTTATGCCTATTTTCTGATATTTTTTCGATCGCGAAAACCCGTTTCAGAAGCCGTTTGACGTCTTCTATGTACTTCTTTTCATGAATTCCGAACGAAAAGCTGAGATACGCCCCGCTGCTTATGCTCCCTTCTGATATATAGTAGCCGGCAAGCCGAAAAAAGTCCGGGGTGGATGGAATGCGAACAATTACCCGCGGTGCTCTCCCTTTCCTTTTGTCTGCGACTTCCATTTCCACAAATTCGTTTTTCGTTATGCCCTTTCTTCTGGGAAGAAGCAGATAATCTAAACGATTCAGATCCTTTGATCTAGTCCATTTCGCGCACCATTTCCTGTTCCTTTCATTTTTTCGTTCGCGCGATACGCAAAGGAACGGGTGCTCGTCGGTTGCCTCTATCGGTTCGTTTGGATTGCTATAAACAAATATGCGATATAATTCTCCAGTATACGGGCGAATTTGCGTATGCCTGACTTTTTGATACTTTCCCAGATGGGAGAGGACCTTATCACCAACTCTTATCGCTTCGATCTTTTTTGTGCCTTCTTGGGTATGAATCTCGGTTCCGGCGGTAAAACATCCTTCGACATAGTGGACCGAAGCCCCCTCTTCGGCTATAATCATCGTCCTCTCGAACTGGCCTGCGTTCTTGGTGTTTATCCTGAAATACGCCTGGAGCGGTATCTTCACTTTCACGCCCTTAGGGACGAAGACGAAGCTTCCCCCGGACCATACGGCGGTGTTCAGGGCAGAGAACTTGTTGTCGTTTATCGGGATAATCGAGCCGAAATGCTTCTTGACGATTTCAGGATATTCACGGAGGCCGGAATCCATGTCCAGGAAAACAACGCCCTGGCTCTCCCATTCTTTGCGCAAATGATGATAGACGACCTCGCTGTCGTATTGGGCGCTCGCTCCGCCGAGGAATCGCCTCTCGGCTTCAGGTATCCCCAAGCGGTCGAATGTCTTCTTGATGTTTTTCGGCACCATCTCCCACGAATCCGTCTTCTGCTCTGTCGGGCTCGCGTAATACCTGATTTTCTTGAAATCCAGTTTCGAGAGATCCGCCCCCCATCTGGGGAACGGTTTTATCCGGAACGCTTTCAGCGCCTTCAGGCGCAGATCGAGCATCCACTCCGGTTCATTCTTTATCTCTGAAATCGAGCGGACGATCTTCTCATCGAGTCCTGGCTTCGCTAGATGAGCATATCGTATATCATCATGGAAATCATAGCGCGCATGGCTGAAACCCAAAATTTCGCCGGCGCTTGCTTTCTTGGTCATCGTTCGGCAACCCCTTCATACTCTGACTTTCTTTCCTCTCCCGATCTTGGCTCATATGTGCCTATCTTTTAATATCTGATTGGCAAAAACCTAATTACCTGCTGTCAAAATGGCAACTGATGGGTGAATTCTCTGCTGAGCATAAAGAATCTCGATGTCTGCGTCCAATCCAAGGAGATAATCCATTCCCTCAGCATGAGCCTTGAACCCGGCTCTGTCCATGTGATAATGGGTCCGAACGGTGCTGGGAAAAGCACCCTCGCCCTCGCCCTCATGGGCTATCCCGGGCTGAGAACCTCCGGCAGCATAAAGATTGGGGCAGACGAGCTCATCAAAGCCCCGGCGGATGTCCGGGCGAAACTGGGGATGTTCCTGGCTTTCCAGAACCCTGAGGAGATCGAAGGGGTCAAGGTCAGCAACCTGATGCGCAAAGCGAAAGAGGCAAGGACTCCGGGAAAGGAGCCGGATCTCGATTCCATGGTCAAAGACCGCAATGAGATGATCGAGGAATCCAAGAAACTGGGCTTGAATGAGGGCTTCATCACAAGGGACATCAACGTCGGCTTCTCAGGCGGGGAGAAGAAACGCCTGGAGATCCTGCAGATGATGGCCCTGAAACCAAAAGTCGCGATACTTGACGAGCCCGATTCAGGCCTCGATGTGGATGGCGTCCGGCTGATCGCTGACGCTATCAGGAGCCTTCAGGACGGAAACCGTTGCTTCCTCATAATAACGCATTATCCCCGCATCCTCAAGTACATCACGCCCGACCATGTGCATATATTGAGCAAGGGGCGCATCGTGGCGTCGGGAGGACCTGAGCTCGCCCACAAGATAGAGGAGAAAGGCTATTCCGCCTTCATGAAATGAAGTGGTGCCCAAGATGCTCGACACTGAAACGATACGGCGCGATTTCCCGATACTCAGAGAGAGCGTCAATGGCAAACAGCTCGTATATCTGGATTCAGCCGCCACATCGCAGCGCCCCATCCAGGTCATCGAAGCCGTTTCTGATTTCTACACGCACAAAAATGCCAATGTGGCAAGAGGCTTGCACAAGCTCGCTGAAGAGGCGAC
>CAILMU010000036.1 GCA_903835325.1 uncultured Microcaldota archaeon
ACCCCCTCGCCGCTGAGGTTCAGCTCGTTTTGGGCATAATCAGCCCTGATGAGGGGGATGGTGTCTGTGAGCGAGATATGCATCGGGGTGTCTTCATATACCTCTGTCACGCCGGCATCCGCCAAATCGGACAGGCCGGATGTATCGAGTTCGAGGACGGAGAATCCGCTCGACGCGATTCCCGCGGCCCCTTCGATGCCGCCAGCACTCGATTTCGGGGTGCGTAGGATGACGCGGACGGTCTCGTTCGCCTCCAACCTCTTGAGGACGTTTTTCGGGACCCCTATCTTCTTGCCGCTGCCGGTAGTCACAGATTGGATGGAATTGGATTCAGGCGTCGGAGCTGGGTTCGCGGGCTGGTTTTGGACGCCGGGTTGCGGGGTGCTGGAATCCTGAGAGTTGCTTGCTGTTAAATTCGCCGGGACGGAAGTCTGGATTGTGAGGATGCTTATCGTCTCGTCAGCGCCCGGGGCCCGTTCCAGGTGGAGGATGGCCCATTTGCTATCCTCTTTGGCTGTTATGGAGTATGCGACATCGGATTCGTCGCCGCCGCTGGAGATGTATTCGATGAGCAGGTTGGAGAAGTCCTTCTCCATGCCGGGGGAATACGCTATCTCGAACGTCTGGTTGTCATAAACGGATTCGGGTATCGAATCCTGCTTGGAGAGGACGTTTATCGAATATGGCTGGTCTTCCGGCACAGTGACATTCACGTTCATCCAGGTGCTGTTGTCTGTGGATATCACGTCGTAAGGGGCATAGTACGAGCTGTTGGGGGTATCTATCTGGAGGAGCAGGTTGTCGGGCGCGCCGCCGATGCCGGTGATGTTGATGAACTGGATTATCGACATCATGATGACGATTAACGGCAGGTTGATTCTTTTCATAGCCAAATCTCTCCCGTATTCTCCAGCAATCTCGTCGCCTCGGGCCCTTTATGGCACGCCTGGTATGCCAACCATACAGAGATTAATTATATATATGTGATGGTGGTCTTCCGGAGGCCCTAATAAGTATAATTATATGTTTCTTATTTCATTAGACCATCATCTGGCACTATGTTTTTGATGCGGGATGCAAATATGGGATGGCTCTGGGGACCGCTCACTTGCATTTGAATAGGATGACCACGACGACTATCCAGACGATGGCTGCGATGATGATGGCCGCGCCTGCGAAGATGGCCGCTATCCTGAGGGGGTTCTTCCCTCCTTGAAGCAGCATTTTCCTGAACACGTAGATGCCCGCCAGCATTCCTATCGCCAGGATGATGACCGTCCAGCCGAGATCAGGATATTTGCATATCGTAGGCGGCTGCTCCGGCGTGACTGGCGGCGGCTGCGCTTTCTGCAGGACCTTCACCGTGAGATACCCATGGCCCACCTGCCTTCCGTTCTCGAAGATATCCACACCGACAGGGTATTCGCCTGGGCTCAAGTAAGGGGGCGTGCTCACGGTGAATTTTATCCCGAAGGGCTTGCTGTTGTCGCATCCGCTGGGGTAGCCCAGGAAGGTTATCATGTACAGGTTAGGGCCCGTCGCCTGCGCCGAGAGGTTTGTTAGGCAGGTGTTGTTCGCGAGATTCAGGATTTCAAGGGTGGTGTTGAGGTCCTGGCCCTGCTTTATCTCGATGGTCTTGTTCTCCACCTCAAGGACGGGCCTGGTGATGCTGAAATGGATGACGGCCACGCTCGAGACGAGTATGCTGGAGTTGTATTTGCCGATGCAGCGGAGCATGCCGGTGAGCGAGCCGGAATAGTCGAGCATCTCTTCCGGCGTCATGTCTATCGTTATCGTCCCGCTCGCCGTGCCGTTCTCAGGGATGCTGTAGGAATCGAGCTGGACCGTGGCATACTTCGAGAAGTCGCCTATGACGGTGCATTCTAAATCTGTTATCTCCCGGTTGGCGCTGACAGAGAAGCCCGCGCTCCCGCCGTCCGGATAGAACACATCGAGATGGATGTCGGGCGGGGCCATGATGAAGTTGAGCCCGGCTTGAGGCGGTTGCACTATCATGTAGTATGGGGTCTGGGTTCCTCCGCCCCCTCTCGGGCCGGGAGGTACCGGCGGCTTCGGCGGCGGGGTCGGCGGCACAGGATGGGGCGGGATCTGGGTGATGATGTAGAAGTAATAGCCCTCCTTGTCCGGCACCAGGAACTCGAAATCCACATTGGTGCCGTTGTACCCAGGCTGGCGCTGGATTATCTCGAGGAACAGGGGCTCTATATGCACGCCGTCATTGTATTTCAGGACCGCCATCCGTATGTCGGGAGCCAGCGTTATGTATGGGCATGAGTAGGAGTGGTTGAAGATGTTGCAGGTGGTCCAGGACAATGGCAGGAAGGTCCCGTTTGGGCTCTCGACGCTAGAGGAATAGTTGAGGCCTGAAAAAGCAGTGAAGTTGCTGAACATCCCCCCCTCGGCGAAATCGGCTGCTGTCGGAGAGAAGATGTAGCTGGAGTTCGGCATCGAGCTCAGGCGTGTGAGCATGATGGTGTAGTTCTCGAATCTGCTGATGGAGCCGTTGGGATTGTTCAGGAATATGGATGCATTGGGGGCATTCTGGAATGAGACGGGCAGGTTCGGATTCGGGACCGCCGCGCCGTTCAAATTTCCGACGAT
>CAILMU010000037.1 GCA_903835325.1 uncultured Microcaldota archaeon
CCGCGCGGTTTGTGCGTGAAGCGCGCCTCGCTCTGAACAGAAAATTCCGCAAGGGAAATCTCCTGCAGTTTGCGGACGAAATTCCCCTCGACATCGTTGATATCCACCCTGTGCTTGCCTCTGACAAGGTTGAGCCTGTACTGGATGATATCCTCCTGGGTCTTGCCCATCGGTATCCATGATTCAGGAGTGTCCAGTATCTCCGTGTGGCCTTCGAACGGGGCCATCATCGGGCCCACCTGGACCTTGGGGTAATCGGCCTGGCCGATGAAGACCGAGGGCGGGCTGGTCCCGTCCATCTTTTCGCCGATATCGACAGTCCGCCACTTCATTGTGCCGGATGTGATTCTCTTCAGGTACGCTCCTTTGCCTATTCCCATATTGAGGAGGTTATGCGCGCTCTTCGTATAAAATGGTTTTCGAGGGGGGATTTCCGCATCTCCAGCCCAACAAAATGGAAAAAAATTTAAAGGGCATCCGTTTTCGATAAGTTTAAAAGTGGGAATAGGTATAATATTATATATGACATCCATTTCTCCCAGGGCGACTCCCGTATCGCAATCCATACGGCGCGCCTCTGTCCTTCCGAGAACCCTTGCCTTCAGCAGAATCGATGATCCGGCATTCGCCATGTCTGTCGATATCGATTCTGCTCAGAAAAAATCCCAATATACCCCCCGCCGCAAACTCGGCGCATTCTGCCGGGGCCTCATAATATTCGAACCCATGGTGGAAGTGGCGCGCTGCAGCCTCAAGCACGAACTTTCGGAATCCGAGCGCACGTTCTACATCAACCGGCTCATAAAGAAAGGCCGGGCCTTGGATATGCACGGGATAGTGACCGAGAGGTATGTTTCGGGTGCAATGCCTGCCCGGAAGGGCAAATCCTCTCTCGACGAAGCCACCCAGCTGAAGATCGCAAAGAAATTCAATTCCTCGTTCCCGGCAGACCTCCACGAATTCGCAACCACCATACTGAAATTCCTTCCCCTGGCGGTAAGTGGCGTCGCGCTTGGGATGATGACATTCGGCGGGAACATCGCAAATGCGTTCCAGTCTGTTTTCGAGGACGGCCCCCCCATCAGCGCCGTGTTCACCGTGACTTTCCTCATCGGCGCCCTCGCGGTTTACGAAGCCGTGGAGACCCGGAAGAAGCTGGCGGGCAAAGCCCAGGAGATGTTGGAGTCCGGCAATATGACCTGCAAGGAGGCGCGCATGCTCATCCTCGATACCGTGAAACGCTTCGGAAACCTTGGCGAGATGGCCGGATACCTGCAATGCGAGGTGGATGAGCGGCGATGAAGGCGGGAAGACGCTCGCGGCGCTTTTCCCCTGTCCACATACCCCTTGTTTTTTATTGATTTGCGTCCAATCTCATTTCCGCTAATTCGATTTTATGTGTTCGCGATACATCGAACGGCGATCCGTTCGCTTATCGCAATTAGCAAGCAAATTGCGACCGTAGTCTACCGGTTATGATTCGAGATTGCCAATCTCGCGGACCGGGTTCGATTCCCGGCGGTCGCATCTAATTTTTACAAAGAAACTTCAGCAAATGATCCGAATCATCTCAAGATTCTGAGCCCAAGCGTGTCAACTCGACAATTTTTTCATGCACTTTCTTATAGAACTCAGGTTTTACCTTGCCGATCCTTTTCAATAATAGTTTTTCCTCATATCTGGTAACCGTATCGAAGCGTACGATGCTTTCGTCCTCAAGTGCGCCGCTTACGAAATCAGCCCTGGAAAGGCCTATCGCGTATGGATGCTCTTTCCTGGTGGTGATGTGGACTGCCAGGAAATCCGGCGTATTCCGGTTGTATGGATTATTTGAAATGACGATTACCGGGCGTACTTTTGTTGCAGAGTAATCTGAAAACGGGGCTTGGATCAGCCAGACGTCCCTCTGCTCCTTTTTGATCATTTCTTCCCCTCTTTCAGATATTTCAACCAGGTCTTATCTTCATTTTTATCTTCCCATATGTCCCGGTTCGCATGGGCAGTGAGTTCTAAGGGGGCTTCTGATTCTTGTCTTAGGTGATGGTGCCTGTAATCCAGGATTGTGAGGCGGATTGCCTCGGTTTTTGTGCTTGCCCGGCCCCGCCTGATTATCTCATCTATCGTCTCTTCCACTTCGCCGTGGAATTTAGCGTGGATATCCAATGTATCACCTGTGGTCATTCTATGGATATAAGAATTAATAAAGCATTGCTTATACGGCCCCTCTTCTTTGGCGTATATCGAATTTATCCGAATTTCAATAAATCTTATTTTTCGGCTCCAACCTCAATATTTCGAATCGCTCAATAACCTCTCCAATAATACTATTCCTCATGCTCGCGATACTTAAGAACGCAAAACGTTCGATCCTGGTCTTTTTGGCATTCTTCATTCTTGTAAGCTTATTCAGGTATTTCACCCACGGATACGAGAATCCAGCGGTTTACAGCCCTGGCATGCCGACGTTATTGAAATATTCCCCGATGGGAAGTCCCGACCCGGCCCAAATCCTTTTCGGAGCGGTCTATGACGCGCCCCTCGCGTTCATTTTCTGCGCTATTGCCCTGCAGATTTATGACTGGGCGCAGAAGAAATGAATCACCCTTGCCACCATTTATAATCGAATCATCATTATACCTCACATATGTGGGTAGCACGACTGAGCATCCTCCATGACTGCATCATCGCTAACAAATGCCGCGAATTCAAGGTCGCGACCATCTCGCAGGCCTTCAATGTCTTCTCTGAGAAAGGAACGACCTATTCTCCCGAGATGCACACGCTCTGGGCTTCCCCGGAGAACATCGACCGCTTCGTGGATGCCCTGAAGAAAGACAAGCGCGTGCGGAACCTGGAGCGCGAAGGCAACAGCGTCTTCCTGATAGAGGTCAGCAGGAAGGAGATCCCGGTCAGCATATCCTCGCGCCTCGCTCCGCGCCTGATATTCACCAAACCCATAAGCATAGGGACAGATGGCGTGGAGCATTGGGAATTCGCCACATGGGACAAATCCATAATCACGGATTTCATATCCGATGTGAAGAAAATCGCGGATTCGGTCAAGGTAGAAAGAATCAAGCAGACGAAACTGAGCGACATCTATTTCTCCCGTTTCCTGCCTAGACTCACTCCTCAGCAGAGGCAGGCGATAACGCTGGCTTTCGAATTCGGATACTATTCATGGCCCAAAGGGACAGATTTCAAACAGCTCTCCAAGGCGATGGGCGTCTCGGTCCCGACCTTCCGCGAGCACCTGAAAAAAGCAGAGCAGAAACTGATGCCCGACCTGATACGGCAGCTGAAATGAACCTTGCCAATCGGCCTACCGAATGTCTCGGCAACCGAGACGAATCGATGAAACCTCACATGTGAGGGTAAATCCTATTTAATATCAAATCCAGATTCCTCCATAGAAAAAAACAATAATTCGGAGGGATATCGGTATGAAGCAAAAGAGATCGGGGGGAAGCGAACGCACCGCTCCTGAGCGGGATTTGGAGACCTGCAAAAGGGAGATCGGGACTTGGTATTCCCGCTATGAGAAGGAATCGGCCTGGCTGACATCGGCCACAGCCCGGGTAAATGATTTTTTCCAGCGCCAATCTATTATCGACCAGGAATACAAGGCGCTGAAGGATTTTTTCCGGACATGGATGGAAGAAAAAGAGACGATAACCCTTCATATCCAAAAAGAGGCGGGCCATGGCACGCTGTTTTTCGCGACGCTGGAAAAATTCGTGGGATTCGCAGAATCATCAGCGAAATCGCAGAGCCCTGCCGTCCGGGAGGGCATCGCTGTCGCAAAGCGCCTAATAACATCATGGGACGGGATGGATATGGAGGCCGAGAAGGAGGAAGCAGCATCGGGCGCAGCAGCCGCTATCAGCCCGGAGGATTCCGCGAAAATCCTGAAGATGCTCGAGGAGATGGGTTGCCCGGAGGCGGTCTTGTGAAGCGAAACATTTTTCCAATCTCTTCGTCATCCGGGGCAGGCCCATGCGTTGCCAGAGGGTCATTCGCCCATTTATCACGCAAACCTTAGCATCCTCTTCAGCGCTTCTATCGTCTCCGTGATCGTCTTGAAGACCCCAAGCGGTTCCCTGGCTCTCTCGTTCACCGCAACCGGAAGGTCCTTCTCGAGCAAGGCGTCGCAGGCTTCGACGACAATCCCCCTGTCCAATGAGCTCGGCCTCACTGTATATGCATGATCAGTTTCCCTATCCAAGAGCCTGAGCTTCCCGAACCTCAACATGTCGCCAAGGTCTATGGTCAGCACTCCTTCGAGGTTCCTCCTGCTGTTGATTGCATGGATGACTGCGAGCGTCCCCTCGCATACGAACGGTTCCGTCCTGGGAAATACCCTGCCGGCCTTCAGCACGCGATACTCCCCGTCCAGGAAAAGCGAATCCGCCACGAAATCAAGCCTGCGCAGATGCGGATTCGAGGAAAGGAGGGTCGCATGCCCATCTTCCCACCCATCCGATTTCCTATCGAAACGCCCGTATCTAGCGTCATTATGGTTCGTCAGCCCGAACTCCTCGAGAAGGCCCCGTTTTGGGGTGCGCCTGTGGAATGCCCGAATCTGCTCGAGGTGAGCGACGGTCTGGGCGTCGCGGAAGAGGATTTTATCTATGAATGCCATGCCGAACGATATTATTATGTGTCAAAATATATAAGATTGTTGCTATTGTCCATGTTTTCGTCATCCGCCGTGTTGGCATCCGATAGTCTTTAAACCCGTATCCTGGCATATTCGCCCATCATACGTGATTCAATGCCCACACTCATAGAGGAGATGCTAAAATGCCTGGAGATCAGAGAGGTCAAGAACCTCCTCGGGCACGAGCAGGTCATACCTTACAATGTGAAACGGCTCAAGGAATCCATGCTCAATATCGGGCACCTCGTCGACCCGCTTGTGGTGGACAAGAAAAGCGGCGTCGTCCTGGACGGGAACCACCGCCTGAAGGTCCTTGAGATAATCGAGTGCCCCTTTGCAGTCTGCCAGACAGTCGATTATATCGGGAACGACCAGATAACCGTCGGCTCCTGGTTCCCATCCCTTTCGCTCAGCCACGAATCATTGTTCAAGCTGGACTCCATCAAGCACGAGAAGGTGGACCGCGCTGCCGGCGAAAAAGCCGTGAAGGACCTGAAAGCGCCGTTCATGCTTGTCACCAAGAAGGACGGATGCTATCTCATGAATCCCGGCGACTATAAACTCAAGGAGATGGTGCAGGAGCAACTCTACATACTTTCGCTCCTTGAGAAGACCGCGGTCGACTACATCCCTGAAGAAGAGGTGGACCGCATGGTCAACCTGGGCCAATCAGTCCTGCTCCGCCGCTCTTACACGAAAGAGGAGATAGTGAAGACCGCGCAGGCGCATTCTCCGCTCCCTCCGAAATCCACCCGCCACCTCATCCCAGGGCGAATCATCAGGTTGAACATGAAGCTCGGATGGCTGAACAGCTCCCCTGAAGAGGCGAAGAAAGCGCTCGATGACATGCTGAAAGTCAGGGCCTACACCGGCAACGTCAGGAAATACTACGAGCCTGTCATTGTCATATACTGAGATTCGCCGAAGCCCATTATTCAGGGGCTTTCCTCTTGTTTTATAAATCTCATTTGCTTTTGAGCTAGCATGCCGACTCGATATACTAAATATATGCGATGCTTGTTCCTGGCTCTGGCCATCGTGCTGGTGCTCTCAGGTGCGGTCTCCGCGCTCACGAACGTATCCGCGTGCAAGAACATCGACAATGTGACGGATAGATACTACGTCATGAATACTACCATCAGTGGTACCCAGGGCGGTGGAAGCGCAGCGCCTCTTGGCGGCAAGGCATGCATCAAAATCATCTCATCCAATGTGGTGTTCGACTGCAACGGATACAGAATGACGAACAACGGCGCGGACTACGGGATCCTTCTCAACAATTCGGTCACAAATGTCACGATAAAGAACTGCAACGTGTCGCAGTATAACTATGGAGTCTATATCTACAGCTGCAATGGGAACTTCATCTATAATTCAACGTCTTACAACAACTCCGCCTCGGGCTTCCGCATCAACACCTCATCCAATACAGTCATCGCGAATTGCACCTCATACAACAATTCCAATCAGGGTTTCAGGGTAAGCGGCGGAAGCGGCAACAACCTCACCAATAACACGGCATATGGCAATGCCCAGTATGGTTTTCACCTGGCCGAGCAAACAACCGACAATCTCCTGATAAACAATACGGCATATCGCAATCCTGTGGGTTTCTACGCTGATGATAGCCCAGTCGACACCTTCATGGGCAGCATCTCATTCAATAACACTGATTCTGGCTTCTACATACTCAATTCCAACGCCACCATTTCAGGCGGCCATCTCTACAACAACACCCTGGATTTCAGGTTCAAACGGAACTCCGGTTCGCGCGGGATATCATTGTCCCAAGTCATTTTCGACAATCCATCTGGGAATACGGCGAACTCCACGAACCTTTCTCTGAATGACACCATTAATTCTAACCAGGACTACTCGATAAGCTGGAGCAGCATCCCTTCCACGCTTCCGAGCGGCCTCCAGTCTTTCAGGAACAAGTATGTCAACATCTCCACAATAGGCGGGACTGTCTCGATAGACCAGATAGTGTGGTCATGGTCGAGCGGCGAACTCTCTGGGTACGACGTGAATACGTTCCAGCTCTGGAAATACAA
>CAILMU010000038.1 GCA_903835325.1 uncultured Microcaldota archaeon
GTGTCTTATGTCCGCTATTAGTCTTGTGCTTGCGCACACAATTAGGTAGAAAAATATAACTGTCCTGCGCGGGCGCGGGTTTTCGTTGCTTGGATTCAGCTTCTGAGCTGGACAATCCTTGACAAGGTCGGAAGGAGCTTCTTCTCCGCCTTCCTCAAGAGTTCGCCTGCCGCTGCTTCGCTGGTCCCCATCTTCTCTGCGATTTTCGCCAATCTCGCCTGCTTCGGCATCTCGTAGTAGCCCATGTCGCTCGCGAGCCTGAGGGCCTCGGCCTGCTTTCGTGTGAGCCTGCTCGCCGCGGTGAACAGCTCGAGGTACCCGCTCCTCATCAGGCTCTCTGAATCGAAGCCTTCGTCCTCGCCTAGATATCGTTTCGATGTGACCTTGACATTGTAGCTGTTCTTGAGGGAATCGAGGAACACCTTGAAGGCTTCGAAGGACGGCGCGAACATGTGGGCTTTTTCGATCCCTGAGTCGTAAATCGGGTTCGAGATGAATGCGCATCCTGAACGGTTCATGGCATGGCGGGTCGATACGTCCTCGCGCGAAACGGCTACGATTTCAATGAAATCCTTGGTCTTCCTGATTACATCCACCTTGTTCGTGATTTCATGTGCGCGGATAGCGTCAAGGAACCTGTTCACCTGATCGCCGCGGATGTTGAACAGGTGCGAGATGGATTTGTCGGTCATGCCGAGCTCGGCGATGTATCTGATTGATGTGTCCTGATACCGTTCCGGGACATCCGAGCAGAAGCAGTCGTGGTTGTATTCGAGCGAGATTATGAGCGGTTTTGCCATGATTATATTAGGTGCGGAACTGTTTAAAAAGGTTATTTTTTATGTAAAAACATGATAGAATAAAAGCATATCGCGCTTATCGCAAACAGGAGGGCGGAAGCGCCGCAGAGGCCATTCCCTGTTCCGGAAGGCGCCGTACCGCTCGCATTGGCTCCATTAGCGTTCGCTCCGCCCGTATTCGCTCCAAAAATTATGGTTCCGTTCGCACCGCCCGCATTCGTGTAGTTTGCATTTCCTGCGCTCGCATTCGAGCCGTTTTGGTTTGTGTTGTTTTGTATCGAGATGTTTTGAATCGAGTTGTTCATTATCGGCTGGATCGGCGCTTTTACGACGCAACTATTATTCAAGCAAGCCAACCCGTTTCCATTCCCGCAATCAGCATCCTGGCAGCATTGGTAGGGATACCAGGCATGGTCATAGAAGAACCCGCATGGGCCCGTGGCATTCACGGGAACGCAACTGGAGCTTGAATTGTCGCACCGTTCATCATCAGCGCAGTCGAAATCCGCCAGGCACCCCGAGCAGAGGATCCTCTCAGAGATGTTGACTCCGGTGAACCCCGCTTTCTCCAGATGCAGGAGGACATACCCCTGCTCGAACGGGATAACGGCTGTGCCATCGCTGCCCGAGAGGGATGACCATTGGGGACTAGTGACAAGGACATCGCCCTCCGGACCGCTCCCCGATGAGATATTCAGAACTAATACCCCGCTCGCGCAGTTCTTCGTTATCTCTACGCTCAATTTTTTCGGCGGTGGCGGAGGGCATTTCGAGGTGTAATTGAAATCGAAATAATTCGGATGGTTGTAGGTATCGTTCACCAGGCGGACATACACTTGGTAATAGCCGGTCGCTTTCAGCTCGAATGACGCATCTCCGGCCTGGTCGGTGTGCTGAAGAGCGCGAAGGCCGAGGTAAGGCTCATAAAGGACGAGCCTGAGCTCGGCATCCGGGACCGGAGTGCCATCTGATGCCACAGCATAGACGTGCAGGATGTCGCCTGGGCAGGTGGTGTTCATCTCCAGGCTGAGGGCGCGCGTGATAGTGAGATTGAGCTGGGCGTTCGAAATGGCAACGAGAATCAGGAGCGCGAGCAGCAGGAATATCCTTTTCATCCATACACCGATGCAACAGATTAAGCAGGGCAAGGCAATTAAATCTCGTCAGGGGCCCTGTTTTGCAAATGATCGCAGAGGGCCGACATGGATTTTACTGCTCGGACATAGAAAGGGGTGTTCATCTCTGCTTGCTCGATGAACATTTTGGAATTGATGAATCTGGATAGCTCTTCCATGATTTTTTTAGTGGCTCCTTCGCCTTTAATGCTGGGATAGCTTGTCAGGATTTCCAGAGTGTCTGACCGCACATCCTTGGTTTCATCGCCAAGGGAAACAAGGAGCGTCTGCATGAGGGAGTCATAAGGAACATTAAGAAACCTGTTTAATAGGGCGTTGAAGGCACCGCACCTCACATCAGGATTCTTGTGTGTGAGGAGTCGTATCAGGTTTTCCGAATCATTTTCATTGAGATGATGATAGGAAAGGCACACGCCGCCGGCCCATCTGATATTAGAATGGGAATCTTCCAGGCAGGACTCGATTGTGGGGAGAAGGAAGAGATAGACTGGAGAGCGGCCCTTGAAAAGTCCTCCTAGTACGGTCAATGCAGTATATTGCATGGAAACGTCATCGCATGATAGGAATTCCGCGATCTCGGGTATCATAGGGGATAGCTTCGCATGGTATTCCAGGGCATCTGCGATAAAGGAGCGAAGACGCTTTTTCGATTCATCATCTATCGATTGCGATTGGGTCTGGGCGCGACCGGTTTCGAATAATCGGCGCACGATGGGAGAAAGGTCTGCTCCGCGATATGACGCCTCTTTGATAGCACTTGCTGCGTTCAAGGCCATTGCCGGCTTTTCCAGCAGAAGCCCGCAGGCATATGATAGATTCTCGGGGTGCTCCTTCAGGTCTTCGGCAACGGCGTCTATCTTTTTCTGCGATAATAGTTTTCGGAGCGCTTTCTGTTCCAGCGGAGGCTTTTTCTGAATCTCATTCGTGTTGTTTTTTTTGGATTGGGCTCCAAATGATACCATGGAGGTGTCTGGGGGGATTTTCCCCTCCAGTGCTAGTCGCTGCATCATCTTATTGAATGATTCCTCTGCCTCCTTAAAAGATACGTTCAAGGCAGTTTTCATTGGACCGCGTGTCCCTTTTCTCAGACGTTTAGCCATGGATAATCAGGGATATGATGGCTGATAGGGTTTATAATTAATCGCATTTTAACACAAAAAATAACAACAAGGACACGTAAAAGAGTCCTTGTCAATGGTGATAAATGTATTTAAAAATATTATGTTATAAAGTGTGATAAGATTTGACAAAAATGGTGATATTTTCATGCAGCAGAAACAACCAGGATTGTTCAGAAGCTTAATCGAAACGAGAAGGCAGCTTGACCAAATCCCGCGGGGAAGAAAATTATCAAAGTTGA
>CAILMU010000039.1 GCA_903835325.1 uncultured Microcaldota archaeon
CTCCTGGAGCATCATGAAGTTCTCGTTGGCCTTCAGGTTCGGGTAGCTTTCTGCCACAGCGAAGATGGATTTGAGGGCCTGGCTCAGCATGTTGTTGGCCTGCGCCTTCTCCTCGACAGTGCCGCTCACCAGCTGGGCGCGGTACTTGGTGACGTTCTCCAATGTGCCGGCCTCGTGCTTCATGTACCCTTTGACAGTCTCGACCAGGTTCGGGATGAGGTCGTAGCGGCGCTTCAGCTGGACATCTATCTGGGCCCATGCGTTCGCCACGCGGTTGCGCAATGTGACCAGGCGGTTGTAAATGAATGCCACGAATGCGAGGACCAGGAGCACTACCGCCCCAACGCAACATACAGCGCCGATAAGAGCTATGGTGAGATCTGCCATAATATATTCACCTATTGATAAAAGATTGACCAGGACATGCTTATAAGTTTATCCACAAGGAGAGCCCCGCGAAAGCGAATGAAGATATCTTTCCCACTCTTCTTTATCGAGCCCGAGCTCGAGCTTCTTGTGGCGGGATTTCATTCCTGAAAGAATCCTGACATCGCACTTGAGCGCTTTTCCCAGCTCTTTCACCAATTCGATGTTCGCTTTGTTATTTTCAGGAGGGCTGCGCAGATGCACCTTGACTTTGCCGTCCTTGACCATCACAGAGAAAGCGCCTCCTTTCGGGACTACGGTGACATCAACGATTATCATCCTATCCCTTGCCCTTCACGATATTAACGAGCTGGTTCTGGTCGAAATACCCCGGATAGAGTTTCTCATCTATCACGATGGAGGGGTAGCTCGTGACATTGAACTCTGCCTTGAAAGCGTCCGCGACAGGGCTGCCGAGGTCGCCATCGAACGAGAAGAGTTTCATGCGGATGCCGGCGGATTCAAGGCTGTCGCGGGCCTCGAGGATACGGGTGCCTTCATCCTTGCATCGGGTGCAGTTCGTGTTCGAATAGAAATTGATTAGCAGGACGCTCTTGTCGCCGCAGAGGGATTTCACTTTCTTGGAAAGGAGATAGGATTCCGCCTCCTGGACGAAATAGCTTTTCTTCAGTTCAGGGTCAAAGACGCCTTTCTGGTCCTCGAGATAGCTTAACTCGTAGCCTGTCTTCTCGACCTGTTTGTCGATATCGTCCAGCTGCGATGTGAAGACCGGGCAGAATGCGGATGTGTTGCCTTCCATGAGGATGAGGAGTTGGAGGGACGACAGGCGCGACGACGTGTCGCCAAGCGTGGACGATATCCGGTCCATATTGGAGGAATCCAAGGTGAAACCGATGAATACGCCTACCGCGAAGATTATCAGGGAGATGAAGAAAGCCCATGCGTAGAGCGAGATGGATACCTTGCGTTCCATAAATCGTTATCTCCAGCCCACGGTTTAAAAAACGGACGAAAGGGCGGACGGCAATCCATTGGGATTTCCTGCTCACCAGCTCGTCGCTTCCTTCCTGAACTCCTTGTACACGAAAAGCGTGTTGTAGCCGATAGAGAGGAACCAGTAGAAGAAAATGAACGCGAGGATGTAGCGTAATTTCACCTTCTCTTCAGGGAAGCTCTTCACGGCGAGATAAAGGAAATACGTCGATGTTATGAAAACGAATGCCCCGATGAATGTGAAAAGACCTATGCCGAGGCCGAAGCTCTCGACCCAGATGTATTTCGTGTAGTACGGGGTCGAGATATACGAATTGATTAGGAGGCCGAGCATGAGGAAGAACGCTGTTATCGTGGCGAAGTTCAGAGGCACGAAATACATGCCGAAATCGCCGTACTCCGGCTTCATGAGATGGCGGTATTTCCAGTAGTTCCTGAAACCGCCCCTCTGCCAGCGTATCCTCTGCTTCAGGAGATCCTTCATGTTGTCAGGCGGTTCGGTATACACCTCGGCGCTCATAGAGCTCCGTATCTTGTAGTTCGCTGCCTGTATCCTGAGCGCGATCTCCTGGTCCTCGACAAGGTTGTCCTCATCGAACCTGCCGACTTCTTCGAAGACTTTGGCGCGGAACATGCTGAAGGGGCCGGGGGTCACAGGCACGCTGTCGATGAAGCTGAGGAGTTTCCTGGAGAAGAGTATCAGGAGGTATTCGACCCTCTGGAACTCCTGGAGCCAGGAGCCGTCGGGTTTGACCTTGACAGCCGGGGTCACGGCCATCACATCATCCTCATCGAAAAGCGGTAGCAGCTCGTTGACGACGCCAGGGCTGAGGTAGGAATCGGCATCCATGGTCGCTATGAACTCGCCTTTTGCACGAGCGATGCCATAGTTGAGAGCGGCGCCCTTCCCGCCGTTCTTCTTCGTGAAGACGCGCAATGATGGCGGCGCGTTTGCGTTCGCGCTTTCGAAGCCTTTGGCTATCTTGTATGTGCCGTCCTTGGAGCCGTCATCCACAACGATGATATCTAGTTTGTCAGCCGGATAATCGAGCGCCAGGACGGTCTTGAGGCAGTTTGCGATATAGAGCCCTTCGTTGTAGGCAGGAATGATTATCGAGACCATAGGGCGTTTTCCTGTATCTTTCGGCCTTTCCTTGTAGTGGTCCCTGTGCTCGAGGAAAATGAGTATGAAGACATTGACCACGAAAAGCGTGAAGAACGCGATCCCGTAGTTCAGGAGCATGACCAGGTCCATAGGATATCCAACCCGAATGCAACCATTCTCACATCAGCAGGAGGCTTTTCGTGAAGAGGAACGAGAGTATCATGCCGGCCAGGAGGAACGGGATGAACGGGGGCAGCTGCGTGTATACCCAGACAGACTCGACTTTCGTCTTCTTGAGACGCTCGACATCCTCCTTTTTGACGAGGCGCGGTATCTTGTAGCGCTCGATTTGGTCCTTGTTCATTATCTCGAGGGCTATCACGTCTTCTGCTTCCAGCTGCGCGACAGGGAGCTCCTCTGCGAGCATCATCTGGAGCGAGTCGCGGAACATCATGAAGAATATCGTGGCGAAAAGCAGTATCGTTATCAGGACGAAGTATATCGGCGAGAAGAGTATCGAGTTGACATAGACGTACGCGAAGAGCAGGTACGGGATTATCATGAGGCCGAACCACAGGTTGGGCTTCATCTCCCCCTGGTATATCTTGTAGCCGAAATAGAACATCACGTAGAGCGCGAATATCGCCCCTGAGAATATGATGAGGGGCAGGATGAATGGCATGTTGAACGGCAGCCCGACGAAAGACGGCGTTATCGGGAGAAGCAGCGCGATGGATGCTATGATGAAGATGTCAGCGCCTCCGAGCTGTCCGACCCTGTAGAACAGGTAGGATATCGCAGAGAAGAAAATCGCGATGGCGAGCGAGAACCAGAAGAGCGAATCCTGGTAGAATGCCAGGTTGACAAGGAACGCGACGCCCAGGAAAAGATAGAGCAGGTTGTCAGGCACGTTCTTCTTGTTGAAGATATCGTAGTATGCGGCTGCGCCTGTGCCCAGGAGGGCGACAAGGACGCGGATGAGCTCGCCTCCCATCGTGAACTGGTTGAATAGCACGTCTTCCAACATGTTAATACCTCAAGTAAAACAGAATATTGTTCGGAACTGTTTTTAAA
>CAILMU010000040.1 GCA_903835325.1 uncultured Microcaldota archaeon
GATCGCGGTCTGGGCTATTACCTCAGGTTCCCCCTCGTCGTCTTCTCGCTCGGGATCCTATGCATCATCAAGCATCTAATACGGAGATATGATCTCATCCATTGCCATGATGTCATCGCTTATTCCGCTACATGGCCATGCAGGATGCTGCATGTGCCCGTAGTGCTGACCCTCCACGGCTACTTGAGGGACGAGGCGCTATCCCAGAAAGAGATCGGGCCAAGGTATGCAGGGCTTTTCACGTATTTCGAATCCCTCGCGAAAGACGCTCCGGTCCAGCTCGCGGCGGATAAGCGGATCCGGGATTATCTCATCAAAAGTGTCGGGGTGCCGGAAGCCAATGTCCGGGCTTACCGGAATTTCGTGGATTCCGGCCTTTTCGAGCTTCCGGGATTGGATAAGGAGAAGGCCCGCAGCGAATTCTCCCTGCCTCAAGGTAGAAGGATACTCGTATGCCCGCGGAGGCTAGTCGTGAAGAACGGCGTGAGATATGCCATCGAGGCGATGGAGCACCTGTCCTCAGATTTCCTTCTCGTAGTAGCCGGCGCGGGCCCGGAAGAAGCGTCTCTCAAGGGTTATACCAGAGATCATGGCTTGTCTGAAAAGGTGAAATTCCTCGGAAGCATACCGAACGAGCGGATCCCGCACCTATATCGGGCCGCAGACTTCACGCTCATCCCGTCGGTCTCGGTCGCGAATGTCGAAGAAGCCACCAGCATCTCGGCGATAGAAAGCATGGCGGCGGGCACGCCGGTCATAGCATCGTCCATCGGCGGATTGAAGGAGCTTATCCTCGACGGGAGGGATGGCCTTCTTGTCATGCAGGCCGATCCGAAGGCAATCGCTGATGCCATCCTATCGCTTGAGAAGGATGGGAAGCAGAGACAGGAAATCGTGGATAGGGCAAGGAAGAAAGTGAATGGGGAGCTCTCATCAGAAGTTGTTGTTGGCGGTTTCCTCCGCAATGAATACGAAAGAGCCCGAAAAGAGGCGAAGGAATGAGCAAGTTAGATGTCTATCTCCACCTCCCCGAGAGATTCCATCCCATGTTCCTAGATCTTCTCAAGTATCCGCCTGAGAACGTCAACTATATCTACCCGAAATCAGAAGAGACATACTCGAAGCAGGCCCAACCATTCTACAAAAGGGCTTTGCGGGGGATATTGAAGACCGCGTATGAACCCTTCCCTGCAGTGTATTATGTGAACTCAGGCAATGCCGAACTCATCCATTCCACAAGCAACTTTATGCTCCTCAACAACAAACCTTGGGTCATGGATCTCGAGCAGGTCGGAGGCCTCCTGCGATTCAGGCACAAACGGCAGGGATCAGGCTTTTACAAAAGGTCGGTCGCCCTATTGCTCAATCGAAAATCATGCAAGGGCATCCTACCGATAAGCGAAGCCGCAAAACAGTCTTTCCAGAACTTCCTGGGCAACGACGCACCCAATGATAAACTCACGACGATCTATCCAGCCATCCATCCTTTCAAGAGACTGGCAAAAAAACCAAAAGAGGCCTTCAAATTCCTGTATGTCGGCCGGGTCTTCTATGAAAAAGGGGGGCGCGAGCTCCTCGAGGCGTTTTCCAAAGCGAAAAGAAAGGTAGATTGCGAACTCA